>JBJTFT010000063.1:0-16322 GCA_046093525.1 Sphingomonadales bacterium
CTTACTTTATTGGAGCAGCACGGTTCAGATAAGATCGTACAAGACAACAACGATCTGGAAAATCAAAAGAACCAGATCATCAATACGCTTCGTAATTACGCCATCGAGATCCAAAAGATCAGTGCCACGATCGGACCAACGGTAACGCTGTATGAGATCGTTCCGGCTCCGGGGGTACGAATTTCGCGTATCAAAAACCTGGAGGACGATATTGCCCTTAGCTTGGCGGCATTGGGTATCCGTATCATTGCTCCCATTCCCGGAAAAGGGACCATTGGTATAGAGGTGCCCAATATCAAGAAGACCGTCGTCAGCATGCGAAGCCTGCTCTCATCGGACAAGTTTCAGCACAATAGTTACAGTTTGCCGATCGGAATTGGTAAGCGCATCGACAATGAGAATTACATCGTAGACCTCACCTCAATGCCGCACTTGCTGATGGCCGGTGCTACCGGGCAAGGCAAATCGGTCGGATTGAATGCCATTCTGGTGTCGCTGCTCTTTAAGAAACATCCTTCTCAGCTTAAGTTCGTGCTCATCGATCCCAAGAAAGTGGAATTGAGCATTTACCGCCATATCGAAAAACATTTCTTGGCCAAACTACCCGGAGAGGAGGATGCCATCATCACCGATACCAAAAAGGTGATCCATACGCTCAATGCGCTTTGTATCGAAATGGATAATCGATACGACCTCTTAAAAGAGGCCGGAGCTCGTAATATCAAGGAGTACAACGAAAAGTTCATCAAGCGTAAACTCAATCCACAAAAAGGCCACCAGTTTTTACCCTTTATCGTATTGGTGATCGATGAGTTTGCCGATCTGATCATGACGGCCGGTAAGGAAGTCGAAACGCCTATTACTCGTTTGGCTCAGTTGGCCCGTGCTATCGGGATACATCTTATCATCGCCACGCAACGCCCTTCGGTCAACATCATCACCGGTACCATCAAGGCTAATTTTCCGGCCCGTATCGCCTTTAAGGTGTCTTCTAAGATCGACTCTCGCACCATTCTCGATACCGGAGGAGCAGAGCAATTGATCGGGAAGGGAGATATGCTGATCTCTCACCACGGCGAACTAACCCGTTTGCAATGTGCCTTCGTAGATACGCCCGAGGTCGAACAGGTCGTCGATTTCATCAGCGAGCAACAAGGCTATCCACAAGCTTTTCTATTGCCGGAATATGTTGACGAAAAAGAAATGGAGGGGCGTGAGTTAGATATGGGCGACCGCGATTCACTTTTTGAAGACGCGGCTCGGTTGATCGTACAGCACCAGAGCGGCTCTACTTCGTTGTTACAGCGGCGTATGAAGCTGGGCTATAACCGGGCTGGTCGGTTGATGGATCAGTTAGAGATAGCCGGAATAGTGGGGCCCGCCCAGGGTAGCAAACCCCGCGACGTGTTGGTCAAGACCGAAGCTGACCTGCAACGCCACCTGGACTCCTCCGGTCTGTGATATCTGTTACTATCTTGTTAACCCAGCGCTGCTTAGCAAGACCGCTGGTCCGACCGCGTCTAATTAGGGTTTTGGTCTATCTTTGCGCCACCTATTGCTACCGTAAAAAACCCGCATGAAAAAAGTTCTAGTCGCTCTTTTGTTGGTCGTATTGCAAAGCAGTTTGCTCTTTGCTCAGGCCAAGACCGCCTCTCGTAACGATCCGGAGGCTAAAAAGATATTGGATGCCGTGAGCGCCAAATTCAAATCCTTTGCCACGGTACAAGCGGCCTTTACCTACAAGGTAGAGAATGCGGCCGGCAAAGTATTGTCATCAAAGACCGGGACCATCACCATGAAGGGTACCAAGTATCGCCTTAATTTCAGTGGGCAAGAGATCATTTGTAACGGTACTACGGTTTGGAACGTAGACAAGGCCGCCAACGAGGTTACCATCAATACCCTCGACGCATCGAGTGGAATGATCACGCCGCAAAAGTTATTCTCTAATTTTTACGACAAGGATTTTCTCTATGTGCTCAACGGCGATAAGAAAGCCGGGGCCAAAGTAGTACAGGAGATCCAGTTGACTCCGGTAGACAAGTCAAAGAATTTTCATACTGTTTTCTTACAGATCGATAAATCGGCTAAGACCATGTATAGTACCCGTGTTTTAGAGAATGCGGGCAATCGCTATTCCTATACGGTCAACAGCATGAAGACAAACGTACCGGCCGCTGATGCGCTTTTTTCTTTCGACAAGGCCAAATATCCCGGTATCAATATCGAAGACCTCAGATGACGGCTTCGCGGATTCGCACCAACTTCTCAAGAAGGGCTTCCATTTTATCGAGCGCCAACATATTGGCCCCATCGCTTTTAGCCGTGGCGGGAGAAGGGTGCGTCTCTATAAAAAGGCCGTTGGCACCGGCGCCAATGGCGGCACAGGCGAGTGTTTCGATCAGTGCAGGAAGCCCGCCCGTAACTCCGGCCGTTTGATTGGGTTGCTGCAGCGAGTGAGTAACGTCTAGTACCACCGGGAGCCCCAGCTCTTTCATCCAAAATATATTTCTGTAATCGACGACCAGATCTTGGTAGCCAAAGGTGGTACCTCTTTCGGTAAGCATTATTTTTTCGTTACCGGTGTTCTTTATTTTTTCGGCGGCGAATTTCATGGCCGGGCCGCTAACAAATTGTCCTTTTTTTATGTTGATGACCTTTCTGGTACGCCCCGCCGCCTCTAGCAGGTCTGTCTGTCTGCATAGAAAGGCGGGAATTTGTAGCACGTCTGCATAGGGCGCGGCTATGGCCGCTTCTTCGGCAGTATGAATATCGGTAACGACCGGCAGGTGTAACTCCGAGCGAACCAGCCGTAATATGTCGAGGGCGGCCGCATCGCCGATGCCGGTAAACGAATCTGCACTAGATCGGTTGGCCTTTCTGTAAGAGGCCTTAAAAACAAGGGGAATCCGTAAGCGGCTGCATATCTCTTTAAGGGTCGAAGCGGTTTCGAGCACCAGGGGTGCCGACTCAACCACACAGGGACCCGCCAAAAGGAAAAAGGAGCGCTCATTATAGGATTGGCTCGCAAACAAGGGTTGCAGAAACGATGTCATGTTACAAAAGTAGTGGTAAGTTTGCCAACTAAAAACCGACCATGCATAAAGAGAAGATTCTGGTGATCGGCGCTTCGGGTCAAATTGGTGTTGAGTTAACGTTGGCGCTGCGAAAGATGTACGGTGCTGCCCAAGTGGTAGCGGCCGATCTGCGCGAACAAAATCCGCTTCTTGCGGGTACGGGCCCGTATGTTTCACTGGATGTGATGAACAAGGAGATGCTGCACGTGCAGATCATTCGCCAGAACATCACCCAGGTATATCTGCTGGCCGCTATTTTATCGGCTACGGGAGAAAAGAACCCTTCGCTGGCCTGGAACCTCAACATGCAGGGTTTACTGAATGTGCTCGATATTGCGCGCGAAGAGAAGCTCAGCAAAGTGTTTTGGCCTTCTTCGATAGCCGTATTTGGTCCCAGCTCTCCCCGCATCAACTGTCCACAGCAAACGATCATAGAGCCTACCACTATCTATGGCATCAGTAAATATGCCGGTGAATTCTGGTGTCATTATTATTGGCAGCGCTATGGGGTCGACGTCAGAAGTGTTCGCTACCCCGGGCTCATCTCTTATAAATCAGCACCGGGCGGGGGTACTACCGATTATGCCGTAGAGATCTACCACGAGGCGCTGGCCAAGCGAGCCTATACTTGTTTCTTAAAGCAGGATACTTATCTGCCTATGATGTACATGCCCGATGCTATTAGGGCCACCACGGAGCTGATGGAGGCTTCCGCCGATCGCATCACTGTTCGTACCTCTTACAATTTGTCGGCCATGAGTTTTTCTCCTGCGGAAATAGGCCTTTCGATTCAACGGCAGCTACCTGATTTTCGCATGGATTATCAGCCGGATTATCGACAGTCCATTGCCGACAGCTGGCCGCAGAGCATCGATGATAGTGTGGCCAGACGTGATTGGGGTTGGAGGCCTGAGTACGATCTGGATGCCATGACCATCGATATGTTGCAAAATCTTACCTGATCGCTCAAACGTAGTCGCGTTACATCTGTTGCTGTGGCTTACTATTGTTGTGGCTTACTGGTGCTGTTCTGTTAGTAGCAGCATACGAACGATCTCCTCCAGGTAGCGGCGATCCGTATCGTCAAAGTCGGCTCGGTGTATGCTGTCGATATCCAAGACGCCAATGACTTCTTCGTTCCGAAAAAGCGGGACTACGATCTCGGAGTTCGACAGGCTGCTGCAGGCAATATGACCTGGAAAACTGTGCACATCCTCTACGACAATGGTTTTTTCTTCTTGCCAGCTGGTACCACAAACGCCTCTTCCTTTTTTGATGCGCGTACAGGCCACCGGACCCTGAAACGGGCCTAAGATCAACTCCTCTTGTTTTACTACGTAAAAGCCCACCCATAACCAGCCAAATTGCTCTTTAAGGGCGGCGCAGGTGTTGGCCATGTTGGCTACAAAATCGGTCTCGCCCGATAGCAGTCCCTGCAGTTGGGGTAATAGATGTTGGTATTTTTCTGCTTTGGTACCTTTACTGATCGTTAAATCTTCTGCCATAGTTGCAAAGATAGAATCCCCGGGGCTTAGTAACTTTATTTCAATATTCCTGCTATGCGCTTTCTTTTTGTATTGACGGGGCTGTTGTTGCTCCAGTCTATTTTATATGGGCAGCCCTATGGGGGGAACCCCGCTCGACAGCGGTGGAAGCAACTTTCTACAGACAGTGTTCGCATTATTTACGCCCCCGGATTAGATAGCCAGGCACAACGGGCCATCGCCCTGGTTCGACGGATAGCTGCCAGCGATTCGTTCAGGCTGGGTAAACGATTGCAACCGATCGATATTGTTTTACAACAGAGTCCGGTCATCTCGAATGCCTATGTGCAGCTGGGGCCTTTTCGCAGTGAATGGATGTTGATGCCCAATCTGAATAATTTTACCAGCGGTACCTTGGGCTGGAGCGATTTGCTGGCCCTGCATGAATATCGCCATGTAGAACAGATCAACAACATGAACGTCGGCCTCAGCAAGGCCGCTCGTATCTTGTTAGGAGAACAAGGATACGATCTGGCTATCAATGCGGCCGTACCGAATTGGTTCTTTGAGGGCGATGCCACCTGGCAAGAGTCGGCATTAAGCCGACAGGGCAGGGGTCGATTGCCGCAGTTTCTGAATGCTTTTCCTGCGCTGTGGCAAGGCGGTAAAAATTATCCTTGGTCAAAGCTTCGTAATGGGTCTTACAAAGATGTCGTGCCGGATCATTATGAGCTGGGGTATCTCTTGGTCAATTATGGTGTAGCTAGGTACGGTGAAAAGTTTTGGCCAACGGTCATACAAAGAGCTGCCTCGTTCTCGTCCTTGTTTTATCCTTTTCAGCAAGCGATTGCTAAGACAGCGCAGCTCTCGTATGCACAATTCAGAAAAAATGCCTTTGCCTGGTACAAAGAGAAGCAGCCCTTGGCTGAGCCATCGGTACCGGTCTGGTTACTCAAGACGGAAACGCGCTACGCCACCGATCGACAATATCCTTACTGGGTAGGGGGTGATACCCTGTTGCTTCAAAAGAGCAGTCGCATTCATCGGCCGGGCTTTTATCTGGTAACCAAGAATCGGGAAAAACTGTTGCGCACACTTGATATTTCGTTGGACCAACCCTTTGCTTATCGCAATGGAAAGTTGGTATATGCGGCTTACGAGAAAGATCCGCGCTGGCATTGGGTCAGCTATAGTTCGCTGCGCATCGTTGATGTGCATTCCGGAAAGCAAACAAGCCTTACGCATCACACGCGGTATTTTACGCCCGATATCGCGCCGGGGCTTGATAAGATCATAGCGGTGCAAGTGAGCGAATCAGGTAAGGCCTCGCTCGAGTTACTCTCTTCGTCCAATGGAAAGCAAATGGCCTCTTATGTATCGCCCGCAGGGTATCTGTATACCGACCCAAAATTCTTATCCGATACATCGGTGGTGACCGCCGTTCGCGACCAGCAAGGGGCCATGGCTCTGCTACACCTTTCGCTTACAACCGGCCTTCAAGAGTTATTGACGCCATTTTTGCCCTATTCACTGGGGTTTTTGCATCCTTATCAGGGGGCGATCTATTTTACGGCAGGATTCAGTGGTAACGATCATATTTATTGTCTTCGTCTGCCAGACAGATCGGTATGGCAGGTTACCAGCGGCGGTGTCGGAAAATACAATGTGCATGCCCATGCCGATACGTTGTATTGGTCCGAGCCCACGGCAGAGGGTCTTCAAGTAAGGATAGCCCCTGCCGAGCCACGACTGTGGAAGCGAGTTTCACTTGATTCGCTCAATCTTCTTACTCCTTATTCGGTGGCCGGTGCCCCATCGGGTTCACTTTCGCTGTTGTCTCAATTTGCCGCTACGCGTAGCGCAGCAGATACCGTTTCGGCTACTCGCTATAAAAAATCTACAGGCCTTTTGAATATTCATAGCTGGCGTCCCGATTATCAAGATCCACTCTTTCGATTCGCTTTGTATGGAGAAAATGTGCTGAGCACCTTGCAAACAGAGATCGCTTATGCGTATAATGAGAATGAGCGGAGTCACTCTGTTGGTATGTCGGCCACCTATGCGGGCTGGTTTCCTCATCTCACACTGGGTACCGACTACACGTTTGAGCGTTCAGCCGTAGTAAGAGGAGTCAGAAGGGCCTGGTCACAGCTGGATACCCGCGTGGGGTTGAGCCTTCCCTTGCAGGACGTCAACGGAAGGAGCTATAGAAATCTGAATGTCGGAAGTTTTTATGTATTGCGAAACGATGTTTACAAAGGGGCGTACCGCGACAGCCTGGGCTCGGTGACCTTTAGTTACCTGCTACACAGTATCCAATTTTCGCTTGGGGTGCAGCAGGCTATGCAGCATATTTTTCCCCGTTGGGGAGCTAGTGTGAGTTTGCTCGGACAGCATAGTGTTTCTTCTTTCGACGGACGGCAATTCAACGCTGCGGCCACTATTTATCTTCCTGGACTTTCTCAACGCCATCATTTGCTATTGCAGGGTGCCTGGCAAGAGCGCGACACGCTCGGACAACTTAGTTTCGGTAACCGGCTGGCGTATAGTCGGGGTTTTACCGGTCGCAATTTTAGCCGCATGTGGAAAGCGGGGGTCAATTATCATTTTCCGATCTGGTTGCCCGATTTCGGAATTGCCAGTATCGCCTATGTAAATCGGGTCAGAGCCAATCTATTTTACGATTACACGCTGGTGTACTCGCGTAACAAACGGCAAACAGCCATGCAACGCAGCACGGGGGCAGAAGTTTTCTTCGATACCAAGTGGTGGAACCAGCATCCCGTGAGTTTTGGTTTTCGAGTCAACTACCTGATCGACCGAGATCAATTCGATGGATATCGGGGGTGGTTTGCCGAGTTTATCATGCCCGTTACACTTTTTTAAACGAGCAACTATTGAAGCGCTTGTAAACTCTCTTCGATCAGTCGGATCTTGATCACTGCATCGGCCTGTTTTTTCTTTTCATTCTCAATGACCGATGGGTTGGCGTTTTGCACGAATTTTTCGTTGCTCAGCTTTTTGTCCACGCTGGCCAAAAAACCTTTCAGGTAATCGAGGTCCTTCAGTAGTTTTTCTTTTTGGGAGGTGGTGTCCAGTACGGCCGTAGTCTCTATGAATATCTTTTGTTTTCCTACGACCACGGTGATGCTATTGGCTATGGTACCGATCGTGGTAGCGCTATATACCGAGGGAGCATTGACCTGTTTACTGAGCAGAGAGGTTAACGATTCGATCAGCAATGGCGTCTCGGATTCTATGTGCAGTTTAACGGGGTCTTTGGGTTTGATCTGATTTTTATTGCGGGCATCCCGTACGGCAGAGATCATTTGTTTGAGCAATTCACCGGCTGCGAGTAGCTCGGTATCAAAGGGTCGGGGCGCGGCCAGCGGGCGAATGGTAAGGTCCTCTTCTCTGGCTTGTAATTGATGAAATACTTCTTCGGTAATAAAAGGCATAAAGGGATGCAACAATTGCATCAGTTCTTCGAAGAACGAGAGGGTCTTCCGGTAGGTTTCTGCAGGCAGTGGTTGTTCAAAGCCGGGTTTGACCCACTCGAGGTACCAGCTGCAAAAGTCATCCCAGATAAGGGAGTAAATTGTTTTGAGCGCCTCGCTCAATTTATATTCTCCATACAGTTCCTCAAGGGTGGCTCGTGCCTGTTGTAAACGACTTTCGAACCAGTCAATGGCAAAGCCGGGAGTCGATAGTGTCGGATCGGTAGATTGTCGTTGTTCCCAGCTGCGAACCAGTTTGAGGGCATTCCATATCTTATTGTTGAAATGAAGTCCCTGCTCATTGGTGCTTTCGTCCCATAGCAGGTCATTGCCCGCCGGAGAGGCGATCATAATGCCAAACCGAACGGCATCGGCTCCGTATTGGTCGAGCATGGCCAGCAGATCGGGGGAGTTCCCAAGGCTCTTACTCATTTTTCTACCTTGCTTATCGCGTACGATACCGGTAAAGTAGACTTGTCGAAAAGGGATCTGTTGCTGAAACTCACAGCCTGCCATAATCATTCGGGCTACCCAAAAAAAGATGATCTCTGGAGCCGTCACCAGGGTATGGGTAGGGTAGTAATAGGAAACTTCTTTATTACCCGGCTGGCTGTAGCCTTTAAAAACCTCAAAGGGCCATAACCAAGAAGAGAACCAGGTGTCGAGACAGTCCTCATCTTGATGCAGGGTGGCGGGTGTTGTGCCATACCGCTTTTTGTATTCCTCTTGCGCTTGGTGAAGGTCGGCGGCCACGACAACTTTTCCTTGCTCGTCGTACCAGGCCGGAATGCGATGTCCCCACCACAGTTGCCGCGAGATACACCAGTCCTTTATGTTCTCCATCCAATGGCGATAGAGATTCTTGAATTTGGCAGGGTAGAACTTGATGTCCTCGTTCGCCACGGCATCAAGGGCCGGACCACTGATCTTTTTCATGTCGACCCACCACTGCAGCGACAAACGAGGCTCAACGACCACATCGGTGCGTTCGCTGTAGCCAACCTCGCTACTGTAGGTTTCAGTCTTTTCGAGATACCCCTTTTCTTCGAGTTCTTTCGCAATGAGTTTGCGAACCTCGAACCGGTCCTTGCCAACATAAAGCCCGGCCTCTTCACTTATGGTTCCATCATCATTAAAGACATCGATCACTTCCAGTCCGTGCTTTTGCCCCAATTGGTAATCGTTACTATCGTGTGCGGGTGTAACTTTAAGGGCGCCGGTTCCAAAATCCATGCTTACGTAATCGTCGGCAATAATGGGAATACGACGATTGATGAGTGGCACATAGGCAAATCGTCCTTGTAGTGCTGTATAGCGCGGATCATCGGGATGTACGCAAATCGCCGTATCTCCCATAATGGTTTCGGGTCTTACGGTGGCCACCACCATATATTGTTCCTGCTCTCCTTCTAGTTTGTAGCGTAGGTGGTAGAGGGTTTGTTGTGTTTGCTTGCGGATGACCTCTTCGTCACTAAGGGCTGTTTTGGCGCGCGGATCCCAATTGATCATACGCTTACCTCTGTAAATGTACCCTTTGTTGTAAAGTTCAATAAAGACATCGATCACCGCCTTATAATAGACAGGATCCATGGTAAAATGCGTGCGTTCCCAATCGAGACTGCACCCCATTTTCTTCAATTGCTCCAAGATGATTCCACCGTACTTATTCTTCCATTCCCACGCATGCGACAAGAATTCCTCGCGGCTGAGCGAAGACTTTGCGATTCCCTTTTCTCTTAGCAACTGTACCACCTTGGCTTCGGTAGCGATAGAGGCATGGTCCGTGCCGGGCACCCAACAGGCATTCTTGCCCTGCATCCGGGCGCGACGCACCAAAATATCTTGGATGGTATTGTTCAGGCAATGCCCCATGTGCAGTACACCCGTTACGTTGGGTGGGGGAATCACAACGGTAAATGGCTCGCGATGGTCAGGTTCCGAATGAAAATAGCCTTTCTCGGTCCAATGTTGGTACCATTTACTTTCTGCCAGACCGTGCTCGAAATTTTTGCTCAACTCCATGGGGCACAAAAATACCCGCTTTTGCCCTTATGACAATCATCCCGCACAGGCCTCCAGGGTAGCGTTGATGCCTCTGTCGATAATGGCGTCACACATGGGTTTCAGGATATCGAACTCTCCATTTTTGACTGCATATTTTCCTTTAAAATGGATCAGGTAGGCACATTGTTCGGCTTGTTCGTGCGTATGCCCACATATTTCTACCAACGTAGTGATGACCCAGTCAAAACTGTTCACATCGTCGTTCCATACGATCAGTTGCCCGGGTGCGCCCGTATCGGTCTCTATTACGGAATCTTCCAGTGGCCGATGGTGTACGTTGTCTTGGTAGGCATTCATGGCAGCAAAGTTAGTTGAGCAGCTATTTTGTAAAAAGCTTTGTTCAAATGCGAGTCCCGCCTTATCTTTGCACTCCGCAAAACGGGAGCTTAGCTCAGCTGGTTTAGAGCATCTGCCTTACAAGCAGAGGGTCGGCGGTTCGATCCCGTCAGCTCCCACTGAAAATCAAAGGGTTACAATTTGTAACCCTTTTTCTTTTTTAGTTGGTCCGCAAGCTTATCGGTTATACCAAATAAGGGTGTATCCGTAATTGTCAACCAACCGCATGATCTCGTTGTACAAGGTAAAGGCCACAGACTTTTTTTCGGCTCCATATGTCCATTTTTGAAAGGAAGCCGGTTGCTGCGTTACACTGTCGAGGCTTAGTGATCTCCATTTAAGATTGATAAGAACATTTCCATTGTCAGTGACCGTGCTCTCTATAAAGTATTCGCAATTCATTTTTTTAATGGCGATAGGAAGGGTATTGAGTTGTAGCAGGGTGGGGTCCGTGCGATCCAGTCGTACTCCCTGGCTTTCTATAAATCGACTCCAGCTTCCAAAGGCCGCCACTCCGGACAGACGAGTTTCAATGATGATAGTGCCACAACCGGGGTAGGGGTCTTGTTTTCCCTGCGCAGACAACGTGGTAGGGGCAAATGGGAGTAGACACCCCAATAAAAAAAAGGCCAGGTAGGTTCGCACAATAAAAATTTTAGTGGATGTAAAGGGAGTTGTTGTGGAACGTACTGGACTCGAACCAGTGACCCCTACTCTGTCAAAGTAGTGCTCTAAACCAACTGAGCTAACGTTCCGGGAGAGCGAATGTAGTTAAAATTCTAAATTTTCCAGTCGACGATCGAATTGATCCATTCTTTTCGGAACGGTGTTTGCACCCGGATGTAGTTATCGGTATAACCCTCCATCATGCCCTCGTGATCGGCTTTTTCGAATAAGACGGGTCGTACGGTTTCGTGAAACTGCGCGGTGAATTGTTTTGTTTTAACAAAGGAGAGGTTGCGTAACTTCTTGTTACGCTCCTGTCGAGTCGGGATCGGTACTTTATCGTGTAGAAGCAGGGCCTGCGTATTCTCCCGCTCCGAGTAGGTGAATACATGCAAGTAGGTTATGGGTAAGCTTTCGAGAAAAGAGTACGTATCGGCAAAATCCTCTTCGGTCTCTCCCGGAAATCCCACGATCACATCTACTCCAATAGCGGCATGGGGCATGCACTCTTTGATCCAGGCGACCCGCTCGCTGTAAAGATTTCTTCTGTACCTTCTTCTCATGAGCCCCAATATTCGGTCGCTGCCACTTTGCAGCGGGATATGAAAATGCGGCATAAAGCGTTCGCTCTTCGACACGAACGAGATAATTTCTTTGGTAAGCAAATTGGGTTCTATGGAAGAGATGCGAAAGCGATCGATGCCCGCTATAGCATCTAGCGTTCGAATCAATTGAGAAAAGTCCTCTCCGGGTTGTCCAAAATCCCCCAGATTCACGCCCGTCAACACGATCTCCTTGGTATTGGCGGCGGCTAGCTCTCGTACATTGGCGGCCACATTGGCAATACTGTCGCTTCGACTTTTGCCTCGCGCCAAGGGGATCGTACAAAAGGAGCAGTTGTAGTCGCAGCCATCTTGCACTTTTAAAAAACTTCTGGTGCGGTCTTGCGATGACCAAGAAGCGGTAAATCCATTGACTTCCTCTATATCGCAGCTGCATATCTTAACGCCTTGCTGTTGCGTAAGATTTTTAATGTGATGCGGTAAATTGAATTTTTCGGCAGCCCCCAGCACCAGATCTACCCCCGGGATGGAGGCGATCTCTTCGGGTTTTAGTTGTGCATAGCAGCCCGTAATGACCACATAACTTTCGGGGGCTCTTCGTTGGATCCTTCTGACCAGCTGTCTGCATTCCTTATCGGCATTATCGGTAACCGAACAAGTGTTGATGACATACACGTCGGCATCCTCATCGAATTCTTTTTTTTCAAAACCTTCTTTTTCGAGTAATCGCCCGAGCGAGGAGGTCTCCGAGTAATTCAATTTGCACCCCAGGGTGTGAAAGGCTACAGAGCGAACGACAGACATGGGCGCAAAGGTAAAACATCCCGTTTAGATGGCGGCTAACCTGTAACTTTGCGTTGTTTCGCCTATGAAAAAGTTCCTGTTCTTTCTGTATAACATGTATGCGCTCGTCACCTTCGTTGTGGTCATGTTATTGCTGTTCCCTATTTTTCTGTTGGTATCGTTGGCTGGTCCTGTAACTGGCGGCAACGGAGCCATACGCCTTTGTAGGTGGTGGGCCGATGCCTGGATGGCCCTGATCGGTATACGGCATCGCACCAGCTTTGAGGTACCGCACGATCGTACGCGCCCTTATATTTTTGTGGCTAATCATATTTCTTTTATCGATGCGGTGATTCTGGTAAAGTCGATCAGGCAATATTTTAGGCCACTGGCCAGGGCCGAGAGTGCTTCGCTCCCTGTCTTTGGATTTATCTACCGCAACGCGTGCGTTACGGTAGACCGCAGCGATCCCGATAGCCGGGCAGCGAGCGTAGCGCGTTTAAAGAGTTTGTTGCGAAAAAAGATCTCGGTATTTGTCTTTCCTGAAGGAACTTTCAATATGGGCGAGCAGCCTTTAAAGTCTTTCTATGATGGGGCTTTTCGCGTTGCCCTCGAAACGGGGACGCCTATCAAACCCATTTTATTTTTAGATGGATACGATCGTATGCATTATAGCCGCTTGGCATCGTTGACACCGGGCAGAAGTCGGGCGGTGTATCTCGAAGAAATTTCCATCGAGGGGTATGGTGTAGACGAAGTAGCCCGTCTTCGGGATGATGTACACGCTATTATGCATCAAAAATTGATCGCATACGGTGCCGGCTGGGCGAGATCATCTTTCAGCAGCTGAATTCTTGTTACATTAGTGGGTTGATGGCAACAGGCGTAATTCATACTAAGCGATATGCAGTGGTCATCGTGCCCGCCGCCCTTCCTCAAAATTATACCTGGGCTGTTCCTGCTGCTCACCAGGAGCATCTGATGCCTGGCCACCGGGTACTGGTCAATCTGGGGAAAAGCAAGAAATATGTGGGAGTCGTCAAATCTATCAGTGAGGAATCTCCTCCGGGGCGACAGGTTAAGGAGATCGTAAAGTTATTGGACGATGCCCCTTTTGTAAGTGCCGTCACCTTGCGATTGTGGGAGTGGATCGCCGGTTATTATTTGTGCTCAGAGGGAGAAGTGATGGCCGCCGCTTTGCCGGCTCCTTTTCGAACCATGGATGGTGATGCAGGGGCCGCTTTTCAGCCCAAGATGGAACGATTCGTAACACTGGATGCCTCGTATGCCGCTGAAGAGAGGCTGGCGAAACTATTAAGTACTTGGAAGGGCGCCCCCCGACAGTTGGCCGTTTTGCTGGCCTTTCTGGAGCTTCAACAGCGCCGTGAGAGCGTGCTCTTGTCGGCTCTATTAAATCGCAGCGGCGCCACTACCGCACAGGTGAACGCACTTGTCGAAAAGGGGATTATTATTTTATGTAAGAAGCCGGTGGATCGGATCGAGCACATGCCCGTTATTCATACCCTTGATTTTGCATTGACCTCCGCCCAGCAAGAAGCCTTTAGGCAGATCAAGGCCAGCTGGAAAAAGCAATCGGTCTGTCTGCTGCACGGGGTTACCGCCAGTGGAAAAACACAGGTATACATTCAGTTGATCAGTGAGGCATTGCAACGCGGCGAGCAGGTGTTATACCTATTGCCTGAAATTGCCCTGACGGCACAGATCGTGCGACGATTACAACACTGCTTCGGAGGACAAGTTGGTGTATACCATTCTAAATTCTCACAGCAAGAAAGAGCGGAGCTTTGGCAAAAGATCGCCAGCGGACAGCTTACTGTTTTACTGGGAGCACGTTCTTCTGTCTTTTTACCGTTCAAAAAATTGGGATTGATCATCTGTGATGAAGAGCACGATCCCTCTTTTAAGCAGCAGGAGCCTTCTCCCCGCTACCATGGCAGAGATGCGGCCATTTATTTGAGTACACTGGTCAAAGCCAACGTACTATTAGGTAGTGCCACTCCTTCGGTAGAGTCCTACCACCAGGCGCTTTCTGCCAAGTATGGATTGGTCACGCTACTGCAGCGTTATGCCGACGTAACATTGCCTCCCTTACGCATCATTGATACCCGCGCTGTTCCTGTTAAGAAAAGGATCGGGGGATTTCTAACTCCCGCGCTGGTGCAGTCGATGGAAAGGGTGCTGTCCGAAGGACGGCAGATCATCTTGTTTCAGAATAGAAGGGGGTATGTGCCTTATCAGATCTGTGCAACCTGCGGGTCTATTCCCACATGTCGACATTGCGATGTGTCGCTTACCCTCCATAAAAAGAACCAACAGCTATTATGTCATTATTGTGGATCCGGATATCCTGCCGTTACGACCTGTAGTGGTTGTGGCGCCGGCAGTTTTACCCAGCGCAATTTTGGCACAGAGCTGATCGAGGAAGCGTTGCAACAGTTATTTCCTCAGGCTAGTATTGCCCGAATGGATGTCGATGCCATTCGGGGCAAGCAGGCACACGAACAATTGATCCGTCGTTTTGAACAGGGACAGATCGATATTTTAGTGGGTACACAAATGGTCGTAAAAGGACTCGATGTGGATCGGGTAGACTTAGTAGGTATCTTGGACGCCGACGGCTTATTGCATTTTACCGATTTTCGAGTGCACGAAAGAGCTTTTCAGCTTATGGAGCAGGTCAGTGGAAGAGCGGGTCGAAAAATGCAGACCGGAGAGGTCATCGTACAAACTTCACAGCCAGCCCATCCGGTGCTCGGCTATGTAACGGTTCATGATTTCCGTGGATTCTTTGACGAGGAGCTTAGCAAGCGAGAAGAGTTTTCTTATCCACCCTTTAGCCGTTTGATCTTGTTGAGTTTTCGCCATACTGCTCAGCCTGTCAGTATGCAGGCCGCCCGTAGCTTCGCCGCTGCATTTTCGCAGCGTTACGGTAGTTATCTGGTCGGACCGGCTCCAGCCGTGATCCCCCGGGTCCGAAACCAGTATAGAACCGAATTATTGGTGAAACTACCCAAAAGTGCATCATTACTCTCACAATGTAAAAGAGACATCATGGAGCAGATCATACGACTCACCGGTCAGCCTAGTTTTAGACGTGTGCAAGTGGTGGTTGATGTAGATCTCATATAATCGACATGGATTCGTTAACACATATTGCCTTGGGCGCCGGAGTAGGAGTGCTGGTAGGGGGACGATTGCTGGGCCGTAAGGCGATGGTAGTGGGTGCGGTCGCACAGTCGCTACCCGATATAGATTTTTTGGCTGGACTCTGGTGCGATCCGGCCGAGGACCTGTTGGCGCACCGCGGGTTCACGCACTCTTTTTTATGTCTGTTTCTTATGGCCCCGGCGTTAGCGGCAGGCGCTTCTCGGTGGTATTCCGCTGCGGACTATTCGTATAAAAAGTGGCTCCTCTTTTTTTTCTTGCAACTGCTTATCCATTTATCGCTCGATGCGCTCAATGTGTACGGGACAGGATGGTGGGAGCCCTTTAGTCATGAGCGTGTCTCTGGTAATCTCTTATTCGTGGCCGATCCGCTATTTACGATCCCATTGTTAGTGGCGGTCATTTGGGTTTTTTTTGCATTCGCTCGATACGGAAAGTTTCCGGTTCGTCCGGTACTGGTGGCTTTTGCGTGCTGCTCGTTGTATTTGCTCGCGGCCTTGAGCAGCAAGCGATCGATAGAGAAAGAACTTCTGGCCACGTGCAAAGAAAAGGGGATTACTTTCTCGCGATACTTTACTACTCCTGCTCCGTTTACCTCTTTTCTCTGGTACTGCGTAGTGGCCTCCGATCGTGGTTTTTATGTGGGATATCGCTCTGTCTTTGACC
>JBJTFT010000064.1:0-7717 GCA_046093525.1 Sphingomonadales bacterium
GCCCCAACGACGTATTGACGAATGCTAATTTGTCTTCGGGGCAAATGATCGAATCGGAAAGGGTAAAGGCAGCCTTTATTTGATTATTCAAGACCAGCTGTTGAGAGACGGAGTCGGTACAGATGCCATTGCTCACGTTAAGGGAAATGGTATTAGTGCTATTCGAAGGAAAATTGATTCGAAAAGTTGGTGTGGTGGCCCGGATGGTGTTATTGAAGATCCAGCTGTAGCTGGTAACACCCCCGGCGCCATTGTGCGAGAACAAATAACTATTCTGCTGACATCCCATCGTGGCCGAGAAATTAAACCGGGCCGAGACCGTGTCTGCTACAAGAAAGTTCATGTTCTGAGAGGGCAGGGGTTGTCCGCATTCGTCTTGAATGATGACGGTATCCGTTCCGGCTAAGAGGCGAAGCCGATACGTACCTCCGATCTTAATGGGCGCCGAAAATTTTATCGTAACAAAATCTGTTTTTTCGTTGACGCAGTTTCCGCTGGCGGCGGTGACAGATACGGGACTGGGCCCGGTCACCGTAAAATCGATGCCACGCGGATCGATCGTGGAGCAAAGGATACGTTTGGGAAAATAAAGCCTGACCGAATCAGGCGCACAGGGTGTGCGGCCAATACTATCGGCAAAGATGGGTTGGGGTATAAAATAGGTAAAGGGAACTTTATCTCCTTGCGGAATAGCACGCAGGCAATCGTCCAGCAACGTATTGTTATCACTGCCGTTGTTGATGACCAGTTCGTAGTTACCGTTGGTCAGCGGTGCCGCCAACGTAAGGGTGATCTCATCAATGTCAAATCCAAAATTGCAGGAATCTGGTTGGGCAGCCAATACCGTGGTAACGGCGGGTAGTAAACTGAATTCACTACCACTCAGGGTGGTGCTGCTACAACGAATGGGTTTGTTGAGCTTAAGTGTGATCTTACGACCATCGCAATCGGGTTTTGCCGTGGCCAGCTTAGGAAGCAAGGGATCTGTGATCACAGCGGTGCCGCCACTGAACGATAATCGGTATCCTACCTGACTGGGAGAGTAGTTGCTCACCATTAAAATGTATTCATGCCCTACCTGTAAGATCGGCATGGCGGCAAAGCGCGGCTCGTTGCCGGATTGGTCGGAACAGCACTGAATAAAGGTGGCGCCCGTGGCGGAGGTGCCGGTGGGTCCGGGGTTGCCGGCCCAATTACCCGTTACGATGATGTTGCGATTCGTAAAGATCTCGTTGGGAGGAAGACCGGTAATATCATACAGCTGCCAATCATAGTCATCGGTAGGAGAGATAGGGGTGATGGTGAAGCCAAGCGTACCCGATTGATAGCATTTGAAGCGATAGTAGAATGGATTGATATCGCTGTACTGGCATTGGTTGAGGTTACAGCCCGGTACGAATAAGTTGGGCGCATTGGTACAACTGGGCACGTTGTTCTGTGTGAATACAGACGTACCACAAACAGGAAAAGCCGTAGCGGGCGTTTGCCCCAAAGTGGTACAAGCCTGCGCCAGCGCGATGGCCGGTGATAGCAGCAAGAGCGCGCCCAATAAATGCAACACGAATCGTTTCATAGAGACGCTTTTAGCAACCCAACTTCTTATACGGTTTGATAGCGATTGCCCGGCAAAGATACGATCAGCCCTGCTAATTCTAAGGTAAGAAGGGCCGCAGCGAGCGCTTGTGCTTCGTTTTGGTTCCACTCGTTAAGCTGATCGATCGAGCGAGTTTCGGCAGAGCCGATGTAGTGCAGTAAACGCGTCTCGGATGCTGAGAGTGTCGTGGGGAGTGTTTTAATTTTTTTGCTCTTTTGTTCAGGTACTGCGGCGTTCGCTTCTCTTGGCCATCCCATCCACTGAGCAATATCATCACCGGTTTCAATAAGCTGCGCCTTTTGTTGTTTGATGAGCGCATGACAACCCTGGCTCTTTGGATCCGTGGTTCTTCCGGGAACTGCAAAGACCTCTCGTCCATAATCGTTGGCAAGTCCTGCCGTGATAAGACTGCCTCCTTTTTTTCCGCTCTCAACGACAATGATAGCATCGCTGCAACCTGCAACGATCCGATTTCTTCTGGGAAAAAGATAGGCGTCTCCGTAGTTTTTTGTCATGGATTCTGTCAACAAACCACCCGCAGTGCGAAGGATCTTTCTGGCCAAGGGCCGGTTAATGGCCGGATAGACGGCATCGAGTCCCAGGGGTAATACGGCCAGCGTAGGCAGACCATGTTCGATCGCGGTTTGGTGAGCCACGGTATCGATGCCCATGGCTAGTCCGCTGATGATCGTTGCGCCGTAAGGGGCTAATGCGGCGATGATCTCCTCGGTTTCACGAACGCCATGACGGGTACAACCGCGCGTACCCACTACGGCGATCGTTCGCGATGCATTGAGCTGTGCGTCTCCCTTATAGTAAATTAAGGCCGGGGCATCCGGGCAAGTAAGCAAACGACTCGGGTAATCCGTATCGGTTATGAACAGGGGGCGAATACGATTTCTCTCAATAAAGCAGATTTCCTCTTCCACACGTTTCCAGTCCGAAAAAAGTAGCAATGATGTTAGTAGTCGTTGCGGCAGAGCACCTGCATTTTCAAGCTCGCTTCTGTTTGCGCAGAAGACTTCTTCAATATCAAAGGAATTCAATAACGACTTTGCGTGGACAGGTCCTAAGCCCGGCACCATTGTAAGGGCAATCTGCCAGCGCAGCGAAGTCTCCATAGGCGCGTTTCGTAAAAGATAACACGCGCCAACCTGCTTTGCTAGAGTCCTGTAATTTTCATTTCGGTGCGGCGGTTCAAGGCTCTTCCTTCGGGCGTGGAATTATCAGACACCGGTTGGGTCATGCCATATCCCTTGGCAGTAAGTCGCGCGGGGTCAATTCTTTTACCTTGCAAATAGTCTACGACAGCCTTGGCACGATGATCGCTGAGGGTAAGGTTATCGGCCGCCTTTCCAACATTATCCGTGTGACCTCCGATCTCGATTTTTATAGTGGGGTTTTCTTGCAAGAGCGTCACCAGCTTGTCTAACTCGGTTAGTGAGGCAGGGCTTAACTCGAAACGATTGGTCTCGAAGAAAATGTTCTTGAGTACGATCGCTGCATTTTTTTCTATGGGTTGCAAGACAATATTTTTTTGTGCAGTCGAATCAGAGATCCCGTTCTTTAGAAAGTATTGGTCCGAATTGAATAGATATCCTTTTTGATTGACGGTGAACGCATAGTCGCGACCGGTGGGTAAGGTGAGTAGATAATTGCCGCTGCTATCGGTCTTGACCTTGGAGATGATTTGTCGGGTGGTTAGGTCGGTCAACTCCAGGGTGGCCGCAATTCCCTTTCCTGTTTTTTTATCGGTCACCTTTCCTTGCACCCAACGGGTGGGGTAAGGGCGATTCTTTTCTTTTAGTTCAAAGCTGTATAGGTCCAGCCCGCCATAGCTGTCTTTGCGTTCGGCGGAGTAAAAGGCCGTCTTTCCGTCGGCGGTTATAAAAAGCGTTCCTTCTCGGTCGATGGTATTGATAGGATAGCCCAGGTTGATGGGCTGGGTCCAGGCTCCATCGGATTGTTTGCGTACAAAGAAAATATCATCATCCCCATAGCCAGGCCAGTGAGAAGAAGTAAAGTATAAGGTTTGATTATCGGCATGTATAAAGGGGCACTGTTCATCGGCCGGGGTATTGACAGAAGGTCCCAGGTTAACCGGTGCGCTCCAACGACCGTTGTCTTGCATCTTGCAAACATAGATATCGCTGCCACCGAGGCCACCCGCGCGGCGTGAGGCAAAATACAATTCTTGTTTGTCGGGCGAAAGACAGGGTTGTGATTCCCATTGATCGGAGTTTACACCTGCGCCAAGATTGACTGCAGCGGACCAACCCGAGGGCGTGCGGTAAGAGATATAGAGGTCGCAGCCGCCGTAACTGTCGGGGCGGTAACAACCGGTAAATACAAGCCATTCTCCGTCTTGAGAGATCATCATGGCCCCTTCGCTTTGCGGAGTATTGAGCGATCCTTTTACTGGCGCTGCGCTCTCCCAACTACCCGCACGCGTCGTAGAGCTGGTAAAAAAATCTTCATTATACGTATCGACCCTGCGGGTAAAGAAAAGTTGCTTGCCGTCGATGGTCTGCGACGGAAGGTACTCGGCCATTTTTGAGTTGACCGTAGCGCCCAGATTCTTCGGGGCAAAACTGGTTTTATCGGTTGGGGTAACAACGGATTTTTCTTGCTGTACCGCAATTTCAAAATTCTTTTTGCGTTGTTGCGCGGCTTCGAGGGCCGTTCCGGTAGGCCTGTATTGATCGATGTAGCGATTGGTAATCTCGAGCGCTTTTGTAAAATCGCCGGTGCCCCCCAGCGCGATCGCGTACGATAACAGGTAGGGTTTGAAATACTCGGCATCTATGGCTAGTGCTCTTCTGAAACAAATGAGACTGTACGCGTAATTTTTGCTCTCGGCTTGCAGTTTGGCCAGTGCCACCCAGGCGTCGGCATAATGTTCGTCGGCATCGGTGGCCTGTTGCAACAGGTCAATGGCTTCGCGATTATTGCCGGCAGAGGCTTTTTCGTAGGCCTTTTCGTAGAGCTGCGCCGCTTTTTTACTCACTTTATCGGGTCGGTATCCCTGTCCTTCTGAAAAGTGGGGCACCAGCGTTAAAAGCAGTAATAAACAGGGTGCAGCGAGTATATTGAACCATCCTCTCATGGCACATGAATGTATTTATGAACTTGCAAGCTAAGTTGCCAACGCGGGTCTGTTTTTATTTTTTCTACGATGAGCGGCGTTACCTTCTCGGCGCGATCCCATTCCGGTTGCAGATATAATTTACACGTTTTTGAAACAAGAGCAGCATGTTGATCGGCCCAGTCCAGGTCGCTGGGATGATAAATGACCACCTTGAGCTCGTGCGCAAGTGGGAGGTTCTCGGGTAAGGGGGCTTTGAATTTTTTGGGCGAAAGGCAGATCCAATCCCAGTGCCCGCTCATGGGGTGAGCACCCGATGTCTCCAAATGGCAACGCAGTCCCTCGGCCTTCAATTGCTTTGTGAGGGTGTTTAGGGAATGCAGAAGGGGTTCCCCTCCGGTTATCACTACAATTTTGGCAGGGGTAAGAAGCACCGCATCTACTAATTGAGAGATGGATTGTTTGGGATGTTTCTCGGCTTCCCAACTGTCTTTTACATCACACCATACACAGCCAACGTCACAACCGCCCAGTCGAATAAAGTAAGCGGCTTGTCCCTGGTAGCACCCCTCTCCCTGTAGGGTGTAGAATTGTTCCATTACGGGAAGCATGGTTTGTTCGGGGATACTCACTAGTGGGGTTTTATTTTCGAGAGCAGGCAAGGAACGTGTTTTTCATAAGGGCCGCAATGGTCATGGGGCCAACGCCTCCGGGCACAGGGGTGATCCAACTGCAGAAATGCGCCACTTTTTCGTAGTCTACATCACCTAATAAACGGAATCCGTTTTTTTTGGTCGTATCCTCAACGCGCGTAATGACCACATCAATCACAATGACTCCTTCTTTGATCATCTCTTCTTTTAGAAAAAGCGGTTGTCCCAGTGCTGCCACGATCAGATCAGCTTGTTTGCAATAACTGGCCAGGTCTTTTGTTTTAGAATGACAAAGGGTTACCGTGCAATTGCCGGGTCGGGTATTCGCACTTAATAAGATACTCATGGGTCGCCCCACGATATTACTTCGACCGATTACAACGGCATGCAGGCCGGTAGTATCTATCTTGTAGTGCTCTAACAATAACATGATGCCCAGCGGGGTGGCCGGCACAAAACAGTCGGCCCCTTGCACCATCTTTCCTACATTGACCGGATGAAAACCATCCACATCTTTTTGCGGATCGATAGCGTCGATCACTTCTTGTTCCGAAATATGTTTCGGCAACGGAAGTTGTACCAATATCCCATCGACAGCAGGATCTTGGTTGAGGGAATGGATCGATTCCAAGAGCTGGTGTTGCGAAACACCCTCTTCGAGGCGAATTAGCGTGGAAATAAAACCGGTCTGCTCGCAGGCTTTTACTTTCGCGGCTACATAGGTGGCGCTGGCCCCGTTATTGCCCACTAAAATAGCGGCCAGGTGGGGAACTTTTTTTCCATTCGCAGCTCTCTCGGCCACCTGCAGTCTCAATTCTTCTTTTACAGCCTCCGCGGCCAGTTTACCGTCCAGCAATTTCATGCGGCAAAGGTAACTCCATTTATCAGCAATTTTTAGCACCCAATGTTGTTTTTAATCTCTTGCCTTTTACCGCTGCCTATGCTACACTTATCCAATGAGATTTCTCTGTCATAACGTACTCCCTTCTTTTTTTATTGGCGGGTGTTGGTTGGGGGCGACTTTTTTTTCACCGATCGGTGCGCAACCCATGTTGTATTCGGTGCTGGCTCATACGGCGCAGGCGACAGGCTTTGGGGAGAATCATCGTCATCCCCTTTCGGTGATCATCAACCCCGCTGCTATTGCGGGTTTTCGAAAAATAGCATGGGCATTCGCAGGGGAGCAACGGTTTTTGGCACCGGGATGGACGGGCTGGGCAGCCACGGCTGTCGTGCCCGTGTCGAGTGGATCATGGAGTTTTATGTGGGCACAAGAAGGGTTACCGGCAACAGCCGATCAATTGGGAATGATCACTCATGCGAAGGCGGTATCAAAACAGGCGTTGATCGGTATATCCTTGGGCATTAACAGAAAAAAAGTCGGTTCTTTTAACACCGTAATAACGCCTGCCATAGCTGCGGGATTTACATTTTCGCTGAGTAGCGAATGGCAAACAGACGTTTCCTATTCGCAATTCATGGGGCAACGAGCTAGTTATCGCTTGCCAGGCAACTTGTTTTTGTTGCGATATAGGTTGAGCTACCACCCGTCCGACAAAGTTGCACTGGTCTCGGGCGTTACCAAAGAAACGGGTCGTATCGCAGCCGGATCGGCCGCCATTTGCTACCGACCTACTCCCAAAGCAGCCTTCCGGATCGGATGCTCGGGCGCTCCTACTTTGTACTGGTTCGGATGTCTGCTGGGTATTGGCAAAAAAGTAGTCGTGCAAGTTCACTCCGGTTTCTATCCGTTGGTAGGAGTGAGTAACGGAATGAGTATCTATAGTGATCCAACTATCAATAGGCCCGATCCGTCTTTCCGTTAAAAAAGGTATTCCATGCGAAGAGCTCTTGGCTATGACCTGTTGATCGGGTTGATCCTTCACCTTGTACAGTTGTCCACGCTGCACGCTCAATCGATTCCTCTTTCGCTGGAGCCGTTGGTAGAAAGCAATGCAAGCGCTCAAATAAGTCCGGTGCCGGACGAAGACCCCTTCGAAGAGGCATCGCGTTTTTTGCGAGATCCTTTACTGTTAAATGAGGCCTCTAAAGAGGAGTTGCAACAACTCCCTCTTCTTTCCGGTGCCCTGGTCGATCTGCTACTACTACATCGCGAAGTATTGGGTCCGCTGCTTCACCTCAACGAATTGCAGGGCATACCTGGGTTTACGCCCGAGCTCATCAGGCAATTGGCTCCCTATGTGCGTGTGTTGCCGCCGGGCAGTTTTTCTAGAGTTCATCCACTGTCTTTTTTGGGACTTACACAAGATTTTTTGTGCAGGGTCACCGGAATGCTTACCGGAACAAGCGAGCAAATAGCTGCAGCGTGGGCAGGCAACCGGCAGCGATGGCGTTTGTGGCATCGTACACAATCAAAAAATGTAC
>JBJTFT010000065.1:0-3843 GCA_046093525.1 Sphingomonadales bacterium
GCCAAGATGGGTGCCGAAGCCGTGCATGATTTGCTGGCTCGTATCGATCTCGATCAACTTTCTTTCGATCTGCGCAATGCCGCCGCTACCGAAACCTCTCAGCAACGTAAGGCAGATGCTCTTAAGCGTTTGAGCGTGGTAGAGGCCTTCCGCGATGCCAACCTGCGTATCACCAACCGTCCGGAGTGGATGGTCATGCAATATGTTCCTGTTATTCCTCCGGAGCTTCGTCCGTTGGTTCCCCTCGATGGCGGTCGTTTCGCTTCTTCTGATCTGAACGATCTGTACAGAAGGGTCATCATCCGTAACAATCGTCTCAAGCGTTTGCTCGAGATCAAGGCCCCCGAAGTAATCTTGCGTAACGAAAAGCGTATGTTGCAAGAGGCGGTCGATTCTCTTTTCGACAATAGCCGTAAGTCCAATGCCGTAAAAGCAGAGGGCGGTCGTGCTCTTAAATCACTCAGTGATGTACTCAAAGGAAAGCAGGGACGTTTCCGTCAGAACCTGCTGGGTAAGCGTGTCGACTATTCCGGTCGTTCCGTAATTGTGGTAGGACCCGAACTCAAATTGCACGAGTGCGGTCTTCCAAAAGATATGGCCGCTGAGTTGTTCAAACCATTCATTATTCGCAAACTTATTGAAAGAGGTATCGTAAAAACGGTCAAGTCTGCCCGCAAACTGGTAGATAAGAAGGAGGCCGTTGTATGGGATATTCTCGAAAATATTTTAAAGGGTCACCCGGTTATGCTTAATCGTGCCCCCACACTGCACCGTTTGTCCATTCAGGCGTTTCAGCCCAAGCTGATCGAAGGAAAGGCCATTCAGCTGCATCCGCTGGTAACCACCGCCTTTAACGCCGACTTCGACGGAGACCAAATGGCCGTGCATGTACCGCTGAGCCATGCGGCTATCTTAGAGGCGCAAATGTTGATGCTGGCTTCGCACAACATCTTGAACCCGCAGAATGGTACACCTATCACCCTTCCTTCTCAGGACATGGTGTTGGGTCTGTACTACATCACCAAGGGTAAGCGCTCTACCGATACCGAGAAAGTAAAGGGCGAAGGCAAGGCGTTCTATTCGAGCGAAGAGGTGATCATTGCTCATAACGAAGGCAAGATCGATCTGCATGCTGGGATTCGCGTTAAGACGCCTGTCAGAAACGAAATCGGTCAGCTCGAAAATAAACTCATCGAAACAACCGTAGGTCGCGTACTCTTTAACCAGCATGTACCCGTAGAAGTAGGTTTTGTAAATGCATTGCTTACCAAGAAGAACTTGCGCGAGATCATTGGTGATATCATCAATATTACCAATGTGCCCAAGACGGCGAAGTTCCTCGACGATATCAAGCAACTTGGTTTCCGTACGGCCTTCCGCGGGGGTCTGTCGTTCAACATCAACGACCTGATTATTCCCGATACAAAAGAAGAGCTGCTCGAGAATGCCAAGGCCGAGGTAGAAGAGGTATGGGAAAGCTACAACATGGGTCTTATTACCAACAACGAGCGTTACAACCAGATCGTTGACATCTGGAGCCGTGTAGATACCCGTATTACCGAAACGCTGATCAAAGAACTCAGCAACGATAAGCAAGGATTCAATTCGGTATACATGATGCTCGATTCCGGCGCCCGTGGATCGAAGCAGCAGATCAAGCAGCTGGCCGGTATCAGAGGGCTGATGGCCAAGCCCCGTAAGTCTGGTTCTACCGGAAGCGAGATCATCGAAAATCCGATCCTCTCTAACTTTAAAGGAGGGCTGAACGTACTTGATTACTTTATCTCTACGCACGGTGCCCGTAAGGGTCTGGCCGATACCGCCCTTAAGACCGCCGATGCGGGTTATCTAACCCGTCGTCTGGTCGATGTGGCGCAAGACGTGGTGATTACCGAAGAAGATTGCGGCACCCTGCGTGGTATTGCCACTACGGCCTTAAAAGATAACGAAGACATCATTGAACCACTTAGCGATCGTATCGAAGGACGTACCTCTTTGCATGATGTGTACGACCTGGTTACCGACAAGTTGTTGGTGGCGGCCGGATCGGAGATCACCGAGCAGTTGGCTAAGAAGATCGAAGACGCCGGTATTGAGACCGTCGAGATCCGCTCTGTGCTCACTTGCGAAAGCAAGCGTGGCGTGTGCGTTAAGTGCTACGGTAAAAACCTTGCTTCGGGCGGTATTGCCCAAAAAGGAGATGCCGTGGGTATCATTGCCGCTCAATCGATCGGAGAGCCCGGTACCCAGCTGACCCTGCGTACCTTCCACGTGGGTGGTGTGGCCGGATCGGCCTCGGTAGAGTCTACCTTGATGGCCAAGTTCGATGGCACCATTCAATTCGATGGATTGCGCACCGTAGCTATTGCCAATAACGAAGGTGTTAAGACCAACGTGGTCATTGGTCGTACGGGCGAAGTACGTATCATCGATACCAAGAACGATCGTCTGCTCATCACCAATAACATTCCGTACGGTTCTACCCTCAACGTTAAAGACGGGCAGAAAGTTAGCAAGGGCGATGTGATCTGCACGTGGGATCCGTTCAACAATGTTATCATGGCCGAGATCAACGGTACCATCCGTTTCGAGAATGTTATCGATGGCGTTACGTATCGCGAAGAGGCCGACGAACAAACCGGTCACCGCGAAAAAGTGGTCATCGAGACCCGAGACAAGACCAAGATCCCGTCTTTGTTAGTAGAAGGAAAAGACAAGAAATCGTATAACCTGCCTACTGGAAGCCATATCATCATCGAAGAAGGAGATGAGGTCAAGGCCGGTCAGGTGATCGTAAAGATCCCGCGTATCCTTGGTAAGCTCCGTGATATCACCGGAGGTCTGCCTCGTGTAACCGAGTTGTTCGAAGCTCGTAACCCGGGTAATCCTGCGGTGGTATCCGAGATCGATGGTGTTGTTATTATGGGCGCTGTAAAGCGTGGTAATCGCGAGATCACCATTCAGGCCAAGGACGGCATCGAAAAGAAATATCTGGTTCCGCTTACTCGTCAAATTTTGGCGCAAGACGGAGACTTTGTAAAGGCCGGTACCCCGCTCAGCGACGGGCAGGTAGCACCTTTCGATATCTTGTCGATCAAAGGACCTTTTGCCGTGCAAGAGTACGTGGTCAACGAAATTCAAGAGGTGTATCGTTTACAAGGGGTACGTATCAACGATAAACATATCGAAGTGATCGTGCGTCAGATGATGCGTAAGGTCAACATCGTTGATCCGGGAGATACCCGTTTCTTAGAAGACGATCTTACCGACAAGTTCGAGTTCGTAGAAGAGAACGACTACATCTTCGACAAGAAGGTCGTTACCGAGATCGGCGACAGCAGCAAGCTGCGTGCCGGTCAGATCGTAACCCTTCGCGAAGTAAGAGAAGAGAATTCCATTCTGCGTCGCTCCGATAAAAAGCTGGTCGAGTATCGCGATGCCAAACCCGCTACATCTTCGCCCACCTTGCTCGGTATCACCAAAGCTTCGCTCGGGGTACAAAGCTGGATCTCTGCCGCTTCGTTCCAAGAGACCACCAAGGTGCTTTCTTCTGCCGCCATCAACGGTAAGACCGACGAAATGCTCGGCCTCAAAGAGAACGTTATCACCGGACATCCTATTCCGGCCGGTACCGGTCTTCGCGAGTTCGAACAGATGATCGTAGGAAGCAAAGAAGAGTACGAATTGCTCCAAACGACCCGCGAGGCCATGGCCTTCGACGAAGAAGAATAATTACACTCGCAACCAAAACTGTACTTCAAAAGGCCGCTTTATGCGGCCTTTTTTTTAAGTCGCTCGGGGTGTTGTTAAGCCTTTCCCAAACCGGGCTAATCGTTATATTTG
>JBJTFT010000066.1:0-6927 GCA_046093525.1 Sphingomonadales bacterium
TGCTCGGCGCGTGCCAGTGTCCGTTCCATGATCTCGTGCCAACGACCGGCCTGAAGGATCGTAATATTATTCTCTTTTTTATACAGTGCGATCTGCTCGGCGATTTGCATTCGCCTGGCCAGCAACTGCAACACTTCTTCGTCGAGCTGATTGATCTGCTGTCTGAGTTGATCAAGAGCACTATGATACTCAACTGAGGCACTGTCTTCGTTGCGCCAAACCAGTCGGTCGAGCATCGTAGCAAGCGCATCGGGTGTTACTTGTTGGGCTGCATCGCTCCAAGCCTGATCGGGATGGCAATGACTCTCGATCATCAAGCCATCTACATCGAGATCGATGGCTCGCTGCATGACCTCGGCCAGCAGATCGCGTCGCCCGCAAATATGAGAGGGGTCGTTGATAAATAGCAAGTGAGGAAACCGTAATTTCATCTCAATGGCTAAATGCCAGAGCGGGGCATTACGATAATTCGTTTGCGCAAATGTGCTAAAGCCCCGATGAATAAGCCCGATTTGAGATATTCCCGCTCGCTCGATACGCTCTACGGCACCCGACCAAAGTTCCAGGTCTGGATTGATGGGGTTCTTTATGAAAACGGGCACCGACACTCCTTTGAGCGCATCGGCCACTTCTTGCACACTAAAGGGATTAACAGTAGTTCTGGCTCCGATCCAAAGCACATCCATTTGATGAGCCAATGCCTCTTCTACTTGTTTGGCAGTGGCCACCTCTATCATTATCGGAAGACCCGTGATGGCGCGAGCCTCTTGTAACCAGGGAAGCCCTTTTTTTCCTACCCCCTCGAACATGCCGGGTTTGGTGCGAGGCTTCCAGATACCTGCTCTCAGTATATCGACCTTGCCGGTGGCGTTGAGGGCCAGGGCTGTTTCTTTTACTTGCGAAGCTGTTTCGGCACTACAGGGACCGCTGATAATAAGCGGTCGCTTCGACCATAGCGTGTCGAGCGAAGCAAGAGCCTTGACTTGCAGAGCGCACATACCGTAAAGATATCATTATTTGCGGCGACCTCCGCCAGACTCAGCATCGTTCATTCTAATGCGACGCCCCCTGAAATTCTTTCCATCGAGGGATTGAATCATTTGACGGGCCGCTCTTGCGTCGACCTCTACCCAACTATTCATTTCGCGCATATCAATTTTACCCAGTGCATCCTTACTCAGGTCGCTCATGTCTAATATGAACTGTAAAAAGCTGGCTTTATAAAACCCATCTTTTGTACCAAGGTTAACAAAGAGGCGCTGATAGTTGCCTTCTGTCGACGGCCCCCGACGAGCACGTGTATCGCGCGTTGCGGTATCTTGGTATTGTCCTTTTTTCTTGCGCACATCCTCGCGAACATTAAGGTCGGCCGCATTTTCGTAATACTTTAAAAAACGATCGAACTCCAAAGCGGCCACCCGCTGTAAGATCTCTTCTTTTTCTACACCGGCAAATTTTTCGCGAAGCGAAGGCAAGTAGGCCTCGTACTCCCCGTGGCTAATATCTGCTTCTAGCATACGATCGATAAAATGAAAGAACTGCTTTCTGCACACATCCTTACCGGTAGGAATATCCATTTTATGAAAACGGCTATTGATCAGCTTCTCTACTTGGCGAAGACGGTACTGCTCCTTGGGTGTAACGATAGAGACACAAAGTCCGCTGCGACCGGCCCGGCCGGTACGACCACTGCGGTGGGTGTACACCTCGGTGTCATCAGGAAGTTCATAATTGATGACATGACTGATGCCTTGCACATCGATACCTCGCGCGGCCACATCGGTGGCCACCAACAAACGTATGCTCTTGTCTCGAAACAATCCCATTACCTTATCTCGCTGGGGTTGCGAAAGATCGCCATGAATGGAATCAATGTCATACCCTTCGCGTATCAACTTTTCGGCAATGGTCTGTGCATCGGCCTTGGTACGCGCAAAGATGATCCCGTAGATACCCGGATTAAAATCGATGATCCGCTTAAGTACCTCGTAGCGACTATGATGTTGCGTCAGGTAATATTGATGATCGATACTGGCGTTGCCCGCATTGACCTTTCCAATGGTCACCTCTACGGGCTGTTCCATATAGCGCTTGCTGACCTGTCTGATCTCAGATGGCATCGTGGCACTAAAGAGCCAGGTGCTCTCGCGCTTGGGTGTATTCTTTAGGATAAATTCGATATCATCCTTGAAACCCATGTTGAGCATTTCATCGGCTTCATCCAGCACTACATAGTGAATCTCTTCCAGGCGAATGGCCTTTCGCTCGATGAGGTCGATCAGACGACCGGGAGTAGCCACTACAATTTGAGTGCCTCTTTTCAACTCCTTTATCTGCATCACGATCGAGGCGCCACCGTATACGGCCGTTACGCCCAGAGCGTCTTTCTTTCCTTTGAACTTATCCAGGTCGCCCGTGATCTGAAGACAAAGCTCACGGGTCGGGCATATAATAAGGGCTTGGGGATAGCGGTCTTCGCGCTTTACCAATTGTAACAAGGGTAATCCGAAAGCGGCGGTCTTGCCGGTTCCGGTCTGGGCCAACCCGACAAAATCGCGGGTGCCCTGCAGCAAAACAGGAATCGCCTTTTGCTGAATGGGCGTGGGCTCTGTAAAACCCAGCAATTGAACGGCCTCCAGCAGATCGGAGCGAAGGCCAAGGGATTGAAATGTATTCACGAAAAGATTTATATGAAAATAAGGGATAAAAAGAAAGCCGTTCCCGGGGGAACGGCCTTCGGCAATTACTTGCGCAACTGATTACTTAGTCTCAGCAGCAGGAGCGGCAGCTGTAGTGTCAGCGGCAGCAGCAGCAGTGTCAACAGGAGCTGCAACAGCAGTGTCAACAGGAGCAGCAGTAGTGTCAGCAGCAGGAGTAGCTTCGCCACCACCGTTACAAGCTACGAGAGTAGCAGCGATGAAGGCAATTGCAAAAAACTTCTTCATTTGAATTTGTTTTTGTGTTTTGTGAAATATTTCGCGAATTTATACCGATTTTGGCAAAAGGTAACCCATTTGGATCAATTTTTTTTAAACCTCCTTCGGGTTACTATTTTTAGAATCCTGTATTAAAGCTAGCAGCATAGTGAAATCCGAACTGTACGAAGAGGGCCTGTTGAAAGGGCTGGCCGAGGGCGACAAACGAGCAATTGAGATCATCTACAAGGATCACTTTAACACGATCCAGGCATTGATTATCAATAACAACGGGTCGGCCGATGATGCCAAAGACATTTTTCAAGAGGCGCTGATCGTGTTGTACGAAAAGGTTCGCTCCGGCAGTTTTGAATTGAATTGCCAGATCAAAACCTATCTATATTCTGTAAGCACACGGCTCTGGCTCAAGAAATTAAGCATAAGTAACCGGTTTGTGTCGTCGGCCGAAGATCCGGAATCTACCTACCCGGTAGAAGATGAGATAGAGGCCCACGAAAAAAGAGATGCTGAGTTTGACATGATGGAAAAAGCAATCGCCGGTTTGGGAGAGCCCTGCAAAAGTTTATTAGAGGCCTACTACCTCAAAAAACAAAACATGCAGGTTATTGCCGCCTCTTTTGGCTATACCAACGCCGATAATGCCAAAAACCAGAAGTACAAATGTCTGCTCAGGCTTAAAAAAATATTCTTCGCTCACTACAAAAACGGAATGGATCATGAGTGAATTGAACATGTTGGAGACGGTAGAACGATACATCAACGGAGAGATGAACCCCGATGAGCGGGTTCAGTTTGAGCAACTCCGCAAGACCAATGCAGAGGTAGACCAATTGGTAGTAGAACATACGTTCTTCTTGCAACAATTAAACCGTTTCGGAGAGTGGAAAAAGTTCCGCCACCTTTTACAGTTTACCCATACCGACCTTTCCGAGAAGGGTCATATTCAATCTTCGCGGCTCAACGGCAAGGCGCGGGTCATCTACCTTTTTAATCGCTACAAACGGGTCGGCTCCATTGCCGCTGCCATCGCGGTGATTACCACACTTACCATCAGCGCGTTGGTCTGGTCCCTTTCGCCTTCTTCGCCTCACTCGCAGTTCGAAGAACTCAATAAAAAATATTCGCAACTCGAATACAAATCACGCAAGCAGGCCTCTGAGATAGACCAAATAAAAAAATCTAAGACGATTCCGGTAGATATGCCATTCACCACCGGAGGTACCGGCTTTATCATCGATCCGAAAGGATACCTGGTCACCAATGCACACGTGGTAAGTGGCGCCAGCACCATCGCTATACAGAATAACAGAGGAGAATACCTGGTAGAAGTGGTGCACATCGATAAGCAACGCGATCTGGCCATCTTGCGCATTACCGACGAAAACTTCAAAGGATATGGGTCTCTACCCTACTCCATCAGCAGAAGGTCGGGCCAATTGGCCGATCCCATCTTTACATTGGGATATCCTCGTAACGAAGTGGTCTACGGGCAGGGATATTTGAGTGCTCGCACCGGTTATGATGGCGACACGCTCAGCTGCCAAATTGAGATCAGTGCCAACCGGGGCAACAGTGGTAGCCCCATCCTTAACCGCCGCGGAGAAGTGATCGGCATTTTGAACGGACGCCAAACTAATGCAGAGGGATTTGCCTTTGCAGTACAAGGAAAGTACATTTACCAATTAAGCGATTCGTTGCGCAAGGCCGATCCATCGGTTCCCATTAGACTCAACGGGCGCAGTAGCATTTCCTCGCTCGAAAGAAACGAGCAGGTAAAACGCATTCAAGACTATGTCTACATGGTAAAGGTCAACTAAGACCAAAGCGAAACGGGATAAACTCCTGACTCGATCAGGTGCTGCAAACTGCTGGCCACCATTGGAGCATCCTCTTTGTAAGTAACCCCAAACCAATACGAACGGGTAGGCACCACCGATACTACTCCTCCTTCTTTGATAAATTGATCGGCCACTAAAGGAATAAAGAATTCAGATTTGAGCGCCTGCCCTTGCTCTTGTAAGAATACGGCAAACTGGGTTTGTGTGTAGCTGAAAAAAGAAGGAGCAAAGCACCAGAAATTCATCGAAACAGCCGTAGAAAGGGGCAGGGTTCGGGGCATTAACCCATCATCGCAAACCACTTCGCTACCACTTCGAGAAATATTGATGCGCTCAGTGATAGCCGCGAGATGACCGGCTTTATCAAGTGTACATACCCCCCTATTGACGGTTCCATGCTCCGAGAGAGTGCCCGATAAGTCATAACCCACAATCGCATATTGCTTATCGTTGCACTGTGTAGTTAAAAAGGCAGCGGCATTCTCAAAGGCCTCCCGACCATAAAAATCATCCGCATTAATAACAGCGAATGGACCCTGTACCGCTGCTTGAGCGCAGAGTACAGCATGGGCGGTACCCCAGGGCTTGGTACGATCAGAGGGCGTTGCATAGCCATTCGTGTACGAGTCCATTTCTTGATACACGTAGGCGGTCTCTATCTTTCCCGATAACTTGGGTTCAAAGAGAGATTTAAATGGCTCGGCAAACTGGCTTCTGATAATAAAGACCACTTTCCCAAAACCCGCACGAATGGCATCATAGATCGAATAATCCATGATGGTCTCGCCCGAGGGGCCGAACGATTGCACCTGCTTCATACTTCCGTAGCGAGAAGCCATTCCGGCCGCCAAAATTACCAAGGTGGGTTTCATAGGCTCAATTTGCGGGGGCGAAATTACATGTATTTTCGTTAGCCACTCCATGCTCGATCTTTACTTCGACAAAGCCCTTTGCCAAGCGCTGTCTCACCCGACAGTAACGGCCAAGGATTGTAAGGCCGCGGTGCTGCGCCTCGATCTGTTGCACCCGATCGTATCGGGCAACAAGTGGTTCAAGCTTCGCTTCTATATCGAGGAGGCACTGCAGCTTCAAAAAAAACGGATCGTCACCTTTGGAGGGGCTTGGTCGAATCACCTGCTGGCCACAGCAGCCGCCTGTCAGCAAGTCGGACTTCGCGCTGCCGCTATGGTGCGAGGAGAACGTCCTGCGGTATTATCGCAGACCTTACAACAAGCAGCCGAACTGGGCATGGACTTATTTTTTTTGAGCAGAGAAGACTACAGAAAAAAAAGAATACCCGGCCAGCTGCTGACGGATTCCGACTATGTGATAAACGAGGGAGGAGCCGGTGAGCTAGGCGTAAAAGGCGCCGCTACCCTACTCGATAGCGTAGAGAAGGAGCATTACTCTCATATTGTCTGCGCGGCCGGTACCGGCACTACCTTGGCAGGCATTATCAATGCGGCACCGCAAACATGCTCTATCGTTGGCATTCCGGTACTGAACGATCTTGGCACTATAGCGCACACACTGCAACAGCAGGTTCACCATCCCGAGGCAACGTGGCAACTACTTCCTGACTTTACCTGGGGTGGTTATGCCAAGCATCCCCCTGCCCTGCTGTCTTTTATGAATACGTTCTATGAACAAACGAAGATCCCTACCGACATCATTTATACTTCAAAACTTTTCTACGCCTGCCTGCACCTTATCGAAAATGACTTTTTTAAACCCGGCAGCCGACTGTTGATCATCCATAGCGGAGGGCTGCAGGGCAATCGCTCTTTACCGGCCGCTACTTTTTGCTTTACATAAGCCACCAATGCGCGTCTGGCACTTTATCTTTGCATGATACCTATGCGCCGTTCCATCCTGCTTCTCCCTTTATCTTGTTGGTGGGTGATCCTATTGACATCACTGGCCAAGGCGCAAGATCCGTTGCCCGCGTTCGAGGTCCAAGACATTGGTAGCGGACGTATCGTTATCAGCTGGTATAACAACTACCCAAAGACAGCCCAGCTTACCATTCAGCGTTCCTTCGATAGTCTTCGCGGATATAAAAGCATCTTGACAGTTCCCGATCCAGGCGCTGTGCAAAATGGATTTGCCGACACAAATGCCGTCAACGACCAGATGTTCTACCGTCTGTATAT
>JBJTFT010000067.1:0-7684 GCA_046093525.1 Sphingomonadales bacterium
TTCGAGTAAGAAGTTTTCGAGTACGGCCAGCGTAGGCAGGTCGAGGTCGTTGGTCGGCTCATCGAGGATCAGAAAATTAGGATTTCTGAATAAGATGGAAAGCAAATGCAGTCTTCTTTTTTCGCCCCCACTCAATTTGCTTATGTAGGTGTATTGTTTATCGGGATCGAATAGAAATAGCTGTAAAAATTGGGCAGCGCTCAGCGATCCTCCGGTGGCCAACGGAAAATTCTCGGCAATGTTTTTTACAAATTCGATCACACGCAGGTCTTCTTTTAGTTGAAGTCCTTGTTGTGAGTAATTGCCAAAAACAATGGTGTCGCCCACATTGATCTTTCCGCTATCGGCGGCCTCAATTCCCTGCAGGATATTGGTAAAGGTAGATTTGCCCACCCCGTTCGATCCAATGATTCCCACGCGCTCTCCTTTTTTAAAGGTATAGTCGAAGCCTTTTAAGATGATATTGTCTCCATAGCTTTTATAGAGCTTCTTAACCTCAATGATCTTGCCCCCAAGACGGCTCATCTTCATCGAGAGCTGCAACGAGGCCTCCTGGGTTTGTTTCGAGGCTTTTTCGGCCACTACGTAAAAGTTATCTTGTCGGCTCTTGCTCTTAGTCGTACGAGCTTTGGGTTGCTTACGCATCCATTCCAATTCTCTCCGGTATAGATTACGCGCTTTATCTACCGACGCCTTGTCGCTTTCTAAGCGAGACGTTTTCCTCTCCAGGTAGTTTTCGTAGTTGCCTTTGTATACGTGCAGCTCGCTACCGTCCAGCTCCCAGATCTCATCACACACATTGTCCAAAAAGTAACGATCGTGCGTAACCAAGATCAAGGTGAGGTTCTCGCGGTTCAAAAATTGTTCCATCCACTCCACCATGGTCACATCGAGGTGGTTGGTGGGCTCATCCATAATGAGCATATAGTGCTTGTGCTCAAATCCTATATCAATAAGTGTTTTAGCAAGGGCTACCCGCTTGCGTTGCCCTCCACTCAGGGTGCCAATGGGTTGATGTAGTTCGGTAATTCTTAGTTTCTCTAAAATCTGTTTGACCTTGGCATCCATATCCCAGGCTCCCAATTCGTCCATAGCGATGATGGCCGTATTGAGTTGTTCAGCATCTTGAGAGGCCGCTGCCGCTTCGTAGGCACGAACTGCATTCATCAGCGGATGGTCATAAAAAAAGATCGTCTCCGCTACTGTTTTTTTAGCGTCAAAGGCAGGCTCTTGTTCGAACAAGATCACGTCTACCTCTTTATTGATCCACACCGTTCCACTGTCGGCCGTTTCTTGGCCGGCCAAGATGCGCAACAGGGTCGACTTGCCCGATCCGTTACGTGCAATAAGGGCTATCTTATCGCCTTGGCTAATATGAAAGCTGATCGACGAAAACAACGGGTTGATCCCATAGCTCTTAGAAAGATTCTCTACGCTTACAAAATGCATGGCGCAAAGATAGGTTCACGGACACTCTTTATGGAGATTATATCAGCGTCAGGAGAGCATTAACTGGCGATCAGGAGGCAGAGCAAGATCGACAATAGAATAAGTAGGGCCACTCGATATCGATCCCAACTATGTTCTCTTTTTTTTCGTAGAAGACCTTTTTGAATTTCTTGCTGCCATTGTAGATCGGCAGGCTCCACCTTTATCAATAAGTCCGTTACTTTTTTATAACGATCAAACGAAAGTACCGTAGCTGCATGTAACAGTAAGCGGGCTCCGGTCAACAAGGCTTCGGGATGGGCGAACGATCGAAGTAACGCGATTTTTTCGGGGCTTACCAGTTCTTCTATGGTCAGCTGCAAGGCTTGTTGATCGATTCGATCTGCATCTTGTGTGCTTGTTTTTCTCTCTTGCGCCACGCAGTCCTTGATCCAAGCGGCCAGGTCTAGTGTGCCCGTTGTGTTAGATTGTCCTTGTGCTTTTCTCAGCCAACGCTCTTGTAAGAATTGTATTTTTTTTAGGGGGTCACTAAGCACTTCATAGGCCTGTTGAAGGGCTGCGAAACGAATAGAGAGAGCTGGGTCGTTACCTGTTTTATCGGGATGCAGCTCGAGCACGCCTTTTCGCCAGGCTTTTTTGATTTGCGCTGGCGTTGCGCCGGGTGCCAAGCCCAGTATTTGGTAGTGGTCTATATAGCTGCCCGGATGCATTTAGTTTTTAGCCGCATACACCTGCACTCCATTAATAAAAGTGGCTAGTACTCGGGTTCCCAAAATGGCTGGTCCAGCAGCGGTCATCAGGTCTTGATCGCAAATAATGAAGTCGGCCCATTTTCCTTTTTCCAAACTTCCTTTTTTGCTTTCCTCAAAACTTCCTTTGGCCGCCCAGATCGTCATACCTCGAAGTGTTTGTTCTCGCGTAAGCGCATTTTCTAGCTGAAATCCTTGCTGCGGCCATCCGCTGGCATCTTGTCTGAATACGGCTGCATAGAAAGTTTTGAAAGGAGAAATATGCTCTACCGGAAAATCGGTGCCCAGTGGCATCCAGTCGTGTTGACGCAAGAGTTGTTGGTAGGCATAGGCCGATCGAATGCGTTCGCTGCCTAATCTCTTTTCGGCCCAATACATATCAGAGGTGGCATGGGTGGGTTGTACCGAGGGAATTATGCCATAGGCTCCAAAAAGATCTAGATCGGCGGGGTCTACCACCTGGGCATGCTCTATTCTCCAACGCATATCTTTTTCTTTTTTCAGATACCGACCATAGATCTGCACAATGGTTCTGTTTCCGCTGTCACCAATGGCATGCGTATTCATTTGCCATCCGGTGCGAGCGCACCAGTTTGCTATACTATCAAAGTGGGCGGGGCTGCTGAGTAAGAATCCATGGTTGTCTTTATCATCTTCGTAGGGGCGTAGTAAACAGGCACCGCGAGAGCCAAGGGCGCCGTCTCCATACACTTTGATGCTTCTTACTTGTAAGCGATCTTCCAAGATCATTCCGTTCTTCTCTGCGAATGCATAGTTGATGGGTTTGTCGCTTAGCATAATGTTCATTCGAAGTTGCAATAGGCTGTCGCGTTGTAACTGCTGTAGTTGCTCTACTACCGGGTGATCTAACCCGCAATCGGTAAGCGAGGTGAGCCCCACGGCGAGGCAATTTTGCTGGGCCTGTTGCAAAACTTTTGCTAACTCTTCTTTGGTGGCAGGCGGAATCATTTTGCTTACCAGATCTACGGCATTGTCGATCAGTAAACCGGTAAGGGCCCCACTGCGAACGACGATCTTTCCTCCTACCAGTTGTTGACCTGCACTAATACCGGCTATACGAAGGGCCTCGCTATTGGCTATGGCAGCATGCCCGTCAATGCGTGTTAGCAGTACAGGCCGATCTGGAAACAAGGTGTTGAGGGTCGTATTGTCCGGAAAACTTTTGTTAGTCCAGTCGTTTTGATCCCAACCATGACCCACGATCCAACCAGTGGGGTGGGTGTTGGCAAAATCGTTGAGTATGGCTACTATTTCATCCCAGCTTTTTGTGCCTACCAGCGAAGCCGTACGCAGGGTTTCTGCATATCCTACAAAATGCGCATGGGCATCATTAAAGCCTGGATAAATATATTGTTGACCGGCATCGAGGCTGTCCCGAAAACTGTACTGCTCGCGAAGCGTAGCCGCCGTTCCGGTGGCTACGATCTTTCCCTTGTCGATCGCCATGGCTTCTTGCACAGAAAAGGCGCTATCTACTGTATAGATTTTTGCGTTAAAGACCAATAAGTCCAAGGAAGGGCGGGTAGAGCAGGCCGTTATTAAAAAGATTAGGGCTAGCAGCGATGTCCATCTTAGTTGCATAACAAATAAATTGGTGATAAAGATATTCATTCTAAAAAAAAGACCGCTCTAACGAGCGGTCTTTAAAAGTAAGTGGCGTAAAAATTAGTTGAACAAGTAACGAAGACCGAACTGGATAGAGTAAGTAGAGGCAACGCTTACGTTATCACGGAAGGTCTTGGTCAGGATGTCTCCATTGGCACTACCCAAACGGTAGATCGGCAGTACGGTACCACCGGGCACAAAACTGGCCGAGTTGGTGATCGCCAGCGGACGGCTATTGTTGATCGTTTTGATCTTACCCCATCCTGGATCGATCAGGTTACCGGCATTGAAGATATCGATGCTGAACTGCAAGCAGTTCTTGGTGCCTTTGATATTGGTAAAGAGATCTTGCATGATCTTAACATCCAGACGATTCAACCAAGGTGCTTGCGCTCCGTTACGCTCGGCGTATTGGCCACGGTGAGCACGCAGATATTTGTCTTGCTGAATGTAACGCTCGAACAAGGCTCTTTGTGCAGCTTGGTTATAAACAACACCATTGACGGTATTGTCTACGAACAACATCTGCTGTACCTCAGTGGCGGTGGGAATGTACATCAGGTCGTTTCCTTGAATTCCATCGCGGTTAAAGTCAAGGTCGTAGGTGTATGAGAAACGACCATTGATACCGCCATTATAAAAAGCAGAGATCGTAGTGGCCAGATTCTTGAAATACTCCTTACGATAAGAGATCATGGCTACCACGCGATCGGGAACTACGTAGTCGGCATGGCTGAGCATTTGTGCATTGGGGCCCCACACGTTGGGGGTTCCTTGCCAAGCAGATAGAGGCTGGTCGCCACCACCATCATATAGATTGGCAGCCATTGATTTGGCGTAAGCAACTGACCAGGCAAGGCCCTTGCTGTATTGCTTCTCGATCTTAGCTGTCAGCGAGAAGTAATAACCACGGGTTCCGTTGTCTAATACTACCGGGTTAAAGGCGCCCGAGGCGTTGGCTTGCGGAATACCATTGTTGAGGGTATTTATAAAACGAGTGGGCACCGTAGCTCCATAGATAGGTCGTCTGTCGGGATATCCATCAATTGCTAAAGAAGCAGGAGAGATCATGTTGGGGTTGCGGAAGATGGCCGTATACATGTCTTTATTGAAGATATCCTCAATGGTTCCGATAATTCCTTTACCCAAACGAGTGTCAATGGCAAGGGTAGACTTCCAAGTCTGGGGATTTCTAAAGTCTTCTACCAGTGCAGTGATGCTACCGGGTACGATAGTTCCGGCAGTGGGTACGGTAGAAGGTCTGTAAGCAGCAGGATCAGGATTGAAAGGACCAGGCGTGTTGGCCTGTCCATTCCAGAACTGCGTTACCTGAATCATTCCATTATCACCCGATGGGCTCACAATCCATACGACCCCAACGCGACCGGTAAAAATGCCGGTTCCACCACGGATCTGCAACGAGCGATCACCATAAAGATCCCAGTTAAAGCCCATGCGGGGAGACCACATCAAACGATTCTTGGGAAGGTTTCCGGTATTGATCTTCTCTCCGCCATCAAAGTTCATGTTAAGTACTAGAGGATGGGTCAAGATCTGAGGCACATCGGGATAGGTGGGAAGGTCCACACGCAATCCGAGTGTTAAACGAAAATCTTTGGTTACAGCGATCTCGTCTTGTCCGTAGGCAGAGTACTGAGCGAACTTGAAAGAAGAGAAAGCAGGAGCGAAGTTTTTAGACAAGGAGTAGGTGATGGCGAAATCTCTGGGCTTGGCACGCAGGGCGGGGTTAGGATTGATAGAGGTGGCAAAATCGGCCCAGCTGTTAAACACATAAAAGCTGGTACCAAAGCGCTGGAAACCGTTGATGGTCTCGCTGAGCTCGTATTGACCGCCCACTGTCCAGTTATGCTTGCCGGTAGTCCAGGTAAGATTATTGATTACCGAGTACGTCTTTACCTGACGCAGGTTACCAAAACTGAAGGGCTCAAATCCAAATGAGGTATAAGGAGCAGGCCCTGTAACACCACCGGTGTTGCTCAAAATATCTACGAAGGGGAATATCTGGCTATCGGTTGAGCGAGAGTCGTTTTGGAATGTGTACGTGGCACGCAGGGTGTTGGCCATCTTGCCCCAGTTCGAATTCAACTCACCGGCCAGTGAATATAGGTTGGCGCCCTGAAAATAATTGGAGTTCTTGAACCAAAGAGAGGTGGCCGCTGTACGGTTACTTGTATAGTTAACGTTAGATCCGCTCACAGAAGTGCTGGGAGTAAAAGGCTCTCCACCCTCCACCTGGCTGTAACGGATGTTCATGCGATGTTTGTCGTTGATGTTCCAGTCGATACGGGCCAGGTATTTGGTACGCTTAATGTTGGGCACATATCCTTGGAAAGGACCGGTAACGTATCCGTAGTTATCCAGCAAGAATTTGCTGATCAAGTTCAGCGAGTCGGCCGTAGGGCGAACGATGTTAGGGGCACTTCCATAAGGGGCCGCTGCTGTAGCCGCAAAGAAATTTTGAATGGATTTAGGCTGGTTCTCTGTTTCGTAATTGATAAAGAAGAACAACTTGTTTTTGATGATGGGGCCGCCCATACGGAAACCATACTGGTTGAACTCTTCTACCGGGCGGATGAACTTAGCTTGCTCTACTTGGTCTCCTCTTTGTTTTTCGTTGCGGAAATAGCGATAAACCGATCCGCTGAACGTGTTGGTTCCAGAGCGGGTCACCGCGTTAACGGCCGAACCGATAAAGCCAGATTGACGAATATCAAAGGGGGTGATGTTGATAGAGATCTCGTCTAATGCATCGAGTGAGATGGGAGCTCCACCGTCAGGCAGGTTAGAGCCGATACCGAAGCTGTTGTTAAAGTCAGAGCCGTCTACGGTAAAGTTATTTTGACGATAGTTTCCTCCGCCGATAGAGGGGCCATTTGCCTGGGGCGTGGCACGAGTGAGCTCGTTGATGCTACGACTAAAAGTAGGCAACGTATTGATCTGACGAGTACCCACGTTGGTGACGGCACCGGTACGACCTGCATTGAGAATAGAATTTCTTCTGCCGCCCACGACTACGTTTTGCAACGCAGCAGCAGTGCTGAGCAGTTCGGAGTTCAACACATAGGGATCGCCGAGCTGCAGATAGATATTTTCGAACTTTTCTGCCTGGTGTCCTACGTAACTCACCTCGATAGTGTAAGGACCGCCCACCCGCATGTTTTGGATGGTATACTGCCCGCCGGTGCGGGTGATGGTCGTGTACCTGGTTCCGGATGGTACGTGTGTGGCAACGATCGTGGCACCGACGAGGGCCTCTTTGTTGTTGCTTTTAACATCACCGGTCAAGACAGCGGTTGTGACCTGCGCAAAAACGGATGAAACCGTCATCGAAGCGACCACAAGCAGAAAGAGTATTCTCTTAAGCATATTTATATTGGTTTTCAGATGCAAAGAAAGGGAATATTCCCAAAATAAATATAACGAAATGTTGACAAAATTGAGTTTGAAACGGCATGGCTTACAAGGAGATGAATATTTGATGCCCGAACGGGCCAAAAGGGGTATTTGAGTCGGTGGGCAATAGAAACCGGGCCGGAGGGAGTAAGGGGTATGCTTCGTTGAAAAGAATCAGTTCAACTGCTTGAATTTCATTAATTTAATTCAACTTCTTTTTCTTTTTGGCCCCGCCAAAGAAGTCGGACAGGTTGTCGTTTTCTCTTTTGTAAGACAAACTGGCCCCGGCCCGGCGCGATCTGACAACACTGGCGCTGGTACTGGCTGTCAGAAAATCGGCATTGGTCCGATAGAAAAAAGAGGCCCGGATGGTCCCGCTGGGGTTGATCAGCCACTCCATGGTAACATCGGGCAGCAGTAAAATACTTTGCTGAACGCTCGATTGT
>JBJTFT010000068.1:0-2651 GCA_046093525.1 Sphingomonadales bacterium
CGGCTAAATCGTACGTGGGCTTCCGTTGCGTGATCGACCTTCCCGCTACCTCCATGAAATAATTTCTATTAATACAACCAATCATCCTCTAAACGTTTCGAATTATGGCAGCAGCTATTCCTTCCAAAGTAAGTAAATGGGTAGACGTAGGCGTTTCATTTGGAGCCGCCCTGGTTATCTGGGGTGCTCTTCGTAAGATCATTCATGCTCCCGACGCCGATATTTGGCTTTGGATCGGTCTGACTACCGAGGCGCTCATCTTTGCCCTCTATGGGGTATTGTATATCAAGTATCCTGCCATTGAGGATGCCAGCCATGCAGAAGAGCAACTCTCGGTGGTGGGCAAGATGGATAAGATGATGAAAGACGCCGATATTAATCAAGACGTATTAAGCCGATTGGGAAAGAGTTTTCAGCAACTCAACACTACGGTATCAAGCATGAATACCATGGCCGATGCTGCTGCAGCTTCTGGCGAAATGGCGGCCAAGACCAAAGCCGTTGCAGCCGAACTCGACAAAGTGAAGCATGCTTACACGGCAGCTGCCGATTCGGTGGGTGCATTTAACAATGCCACCGATGGAGCTCGTCATTTTCACGACCAGGTACAGGTGCTCACTAAGAACCTGTCTTCGCTAAATACCATCTACGAATTGGAATTGGCCGAAAGCAACAATCACCTTAAGGCTCTCAATAATTTCTATGGCAAACTGACCGAAGCATCGAATGCGATGATAAGCAGTACCGAAGATGCCAAGAAAGTACAGGAGCAGATCGGTGCCTTGGCCAACAACCTGGGACGTCTCAACAATATTTACGGCAGTATGCTGACCGCCATGCAGGGTCGTTCTTAATACCTCCTCGGCCAAACTCATTGCTTAATATTTTAAAGAAGAGCTTACATGGCATTACCTAAAGAACCGCGGCAGAAGATGATCAACATCATGTATCTGGTGTTGACCGCGCTGCTGGCCATCAATATATCTGCCGAGATCCTCAATGCATTTAAAACGATCAACGAGAGTCTCGAAAAGACCAACACGGCCGTTAATGCATCGACCACACAGGTGCTGGCCTCGTTGCAACAAAAACTAACCGATCCTGCCACGCGCGACCGTGCTACGATTTGGAAGCCCAAGGCCGATTCGGTAGCCGATCTGGCCAAAGAGGCCTATGGGTTTGTAGACAACCTAAAAAAGGAGATCATTGCGGCCTCAACCAAGGGCGATAAAATGAAGGAGGACGATCAAAACGCGACCACCCGTATTTTAGTAAAGGAAGGTAAGGGCAAGCAACTCTACGAAGTGCTCAAGCGCTACAAAGAGACGGTGCTCAAGATCGATCCAAAGATCGAGACGCAATTCGCCAATTCGTTTCAAGTAAATCTGGATCCTCCCAAATCACAGAACTCCAATACAAAGCCCTGGGAAGACGCTTAGTTCTATATGTCTCCCACCGTGGGGGCCCTTAGTATTTTGAGCAAGTTTCAAAATGATATCCGTACCTCCGAAAATAAAGTGGTGACCTTTTGCCACGAGCAGGTAGGCAAGGTAGAAGTGGTATTCGATTCGTATGCCGCGATCGTAGGACAAAACTCCAATTACCTGATGCCCGGACAAAAACTCGAGATCAAAGCGGGTATTGGGGCCTTTAGTAAAGAGGCTAAGCCCACTATCACCATTGGGGGATCGGTAGTCCCTATTGGAGAGGAGGGATTCGCGTTGCGTGAACTCGATGGCGGTGCGGTGGGTCCTCATACCATTCCTGTTGTTATCACCTATACCAACCAAAATACCGGGCAGGCCGAGCGTAAAGAAGTAAAGGTCGAGTATATCGTAGGCCAGGCGAACGCTTCTATCGGACTCGATAAGATGAACGTGCTCTATATTGGGGTACCTAACCCTGTTACTGTTGCGGCCAGTGGTGGTGGCGACGATAAGGTCAAGCTGAGCATTGTAGGCGGCGGCGGCACATTTGTAAAGAAAGGTCCTGGTAAATACGATGTGTTTGTCAACAGCGTCACCGACGATTGTAAGATCAATATCGATATCGATGGAAAGGTCTCTGCCTTTAATTTCAGGGTGCGCACCATTCCAGAGGCTAATGCCTTTGTAGGCGGGCAGCCCAGCGGTGCCAATATCAATGCCGGATCGTTCCGTGCACAGGGAGGTGTGGGTGCCGGTATCAAGAATTTCCCTTTTGAACTAGAGTACGATGTGGTCGGGTTTACTTTCACCTGCGATACCGACGATGATATCGTATCGATCCCCAATCAGGGTGCCGCATTCTCCTCGCAGGTACGTACGGCCATCAATCAGTATGTGCAAGCGGGTCGTATGGTCACCATCGATGACATTCGTGTAAAAGGGCCCGATGGTCGCACCAATAAGGCGCCTTCGCTCGTGTATTATATCAAATAACGTTATTAGTATATGAAGTTGAAATTATTTACATCTGTTTTGCTGTTGGCTACGTTGGTCTTAGTGGCCACGGATGCCACGGCGCAGCGTACGCCCCGTCGCAGAGGCGGTGCACCGGCTACGACCACACACGAGCAGCCTGCTGTACCTGTAACAACCGATACGGTTCCCCAGGCGGCTCCAGCCTTTAATGCCTACGCCAATCTTCCGTTCGAATACGATACGGCAACA
>JBJTFT010000069.1:0-9914 GCA_046093525.1 Sphingomonadales bacterium
TTCTTATTGAGCTCAGCTGTCATATTGCGGAATAGCTGGTATGCTTCCATCTTATAGATGACCAGGGGATCCTTTTGTTCGAGGTAAGCGGTCTGAACGCTTTGCTTCAGGTCGTCCATGGCACGCAGATGCTCTTTCCAGGCTTCGTCGATGACGGCCAGCGTAATCGTTTTTTCCAGTGACTGCCCCAACTCGCCCCCTTCGCTTTGGATATTCTTGCTCAGGTTGACCAGTACGTTATAGCCCTTGCGCCCGTCGGTAAAGGGTACTACTACATTTTCGATCTGTTGGCCTTGCGTGAGTCGAATATTTTTGAAGACGGGAACGGATTGAAGTTGGAGCGCCTTCTTATGCTCCATATAGCGGCGGCTTGCTTCACGATACAGTTGATCGGCTACTTTATTGACATCTTCTTTTAAGAGACTATGATTGCTGATTGAGGTCTCCAGACCAAAATTCAAAATGCACGCCATTTTGAAGCCTTCGTAGTCTTCCTGCTCACGGAACGATCCCACGAGGCCTTCGGCCACCGTCGCAAAGGCCGTATCGATATCCAGGGCCAATCTATCGCCAAACAGAGCATGGTTACGTCTTTTGTATACCGCATTGCGTTGCATGTTCATCACATCATCGTATTCCAGCAAGCGTTTGCGAATACCAAAGTTATTTTCCTCGACTTTCTTTTGGGCACGCTGAATACTGTTGCTGATCATGCTGTGTTGAATCACATCCCCTTCTTGATAGCCCAGCTTGTCCATTAGGCCGGCAATTCGCTCACTGCCAAACATGCGCATCAGATCGTCTTCGAGCGATACATAGAACTGGCTGCTACCCGGATCGCCCTGCCGACCCGCGCGACCGCGTAACTGTCTGTCTACCCGCCGGCTCTCGTGACGCTCCGTACCAATGATGGCGAGTCCGCCCGCTTCTTTGACGCCGGGGCCTAGTTTAATGTCGGTGCCGCGGCCGGCCATATTGGTGGCGATGGTTACAGCACCGGCCAGCCCCGCCTCCGTAACTACCTGGGCCTCGCGCGCGTGTTGTTTGGCGTTAAGTACGTTGTGAGGGATCTTTTTTTGTTGCAGCATTCGGCTGAGTAGTTCACTCACCTCTACAGAAGTGGTACCCACCAGACAAGGCCTTCCGGCATTGCGCAGCATTTCGATCTCGTCAATAACAGCCTTATATTTTTCCCGCTTGGTTTTATAGACCAGATCATCACGGTCTTGACGCACCATGGTAAGATGCGTGGGGATGCTTACCACATCTAGTTTGTAAATACTCCAAAGCTCAGCAGCTTCCGTCTCTGCCGTACCGGTCATGCCTCCCAGCTTGTGATACATCCTGAAATAATTCTGCAGGGTGATGGTGGCATAGGTTTGCGTGGCGGCTTCGATCTTTACATTTTCTTTTGCCTCCAGTGCCTGGTGCAACCCATCGCTGTAGCGACGACCTTCCATAATACGGCCCGTTTGCTCATCTACGATCTTTATGGCCCCGTCGATGATCACGTACTCTACATCTTTGGCAAAGAGGGTGTAGGCTTTCAATAACTGTTGTACGGTATGTATGCGATCGGCCTTTTGCGAGTACTCATTGAGCAAGGCTTCTTTTTGTTGCAGTAGCTCTTCGGTCGCAGCCCCGCTTTTTTCCACCTCGGCGAGCTTAACTCCTATGTCGGGCAATACAAAAAATTCAGGGTCCTCTCCGCTGCGCGTGATGGCCGCCAGTCCTTTGTCGGTCAATTCAACCGAGTTGTTCTTTTCATCGATGTGAAATAACAGGTCCTCATCGACCAGGTGCATCAATCGTTGTTGGTCTTGCAGGTAATAGTTTTCGGCCTTTTGCATCTTTACCCTGATGCCGGGTTCACTCAGGTACTTGATGACCGGACCATACTTGGGCAATCCACGGTGTGCACGGTACAAGAAAAGACCTCCTTCTTTTGGATCGTCCTTTCCTTCGGCGATCAACCGCTTGGCCTCATTCAGGCAATTGCGAACGATCTTCTCCTGTTCAACGACCAGTTGCTGTATACGGGGTTTGTGAATATGGTACTGCTGGTCCTCTCCTTTTGGCACAGGGCCTGAGATGATCAATGGAGTTCTGGCATCGTCGATCAGCACCGAGTCGACCTCATCGACCATGGCAAAATGATGCTTGCGTTGTACCATCTCTTGCGGATTATGCACCATATTGTCGCGCAAGTAGTCGAAGCCAAACTCATTGTTGGTGCCGTAGGTGATATCGGCCAGATAGGCCTTTCTTCTTTCTTCGCTATTCGGTTGGTGTTTGTCGATGCAATCAACGGTGATGCCCAGCCATTCGAACAAGGTTCCGTTCCATTCCTGGTCACGACGGGCCAGATAGTCATTGACCGTAACCAAGTGGACTCCTTCGCCGGGCAAGGCATTCAGGTAGGCCGGAAGGGTAGAGATCAGTGTCTTTCCTTCTCCCGTGGCCATTTCAGAGATCTTTCCCTGGTGTAGTACGATACCACCGATCAGCTGCACGTCGTAGTGGACCATGTTCCAGGTAATGGTGGCACCGGCGGCAGTCCAGCTATTTTGATAGATGGCCTTGTCGCCCTCTATGGTGATATAATTTCTTTTGACACTCAGATTCCGATCTAAGTCAGTGGCAGTAGAGATAAGGGTAGGGTTTTCTTTAAAACGTCGGGCTGCTTCTTTTACTACGGCAAAGGCCTCAGGCAACAGCTCATTAAGAACCTGCTCAATTTGCTGGTTTCGCTCTTTTTTAAGCCGGTCAACCTCTTGGTAAATGGCGTCCCTTCCCATCAGGTCCTCGAACGGAAGCTGTTCCGCCGCCAGGTTCTTTTCAGAGATCTCGCTGTCTATCCCTTGCAAATGCTCTTTGATCCGGTTTCTGAATTCGGTGGTCTTTGCCCTCAACTCATCATGACTCAGTTGCTGATAAGTAGCCACGAATTGGTTGATCTGGCCCACGAGCGGCTCAATTTTTCGCACGTCTTTTTCTGACTTGCTGCCGCCGAAAATTTTTGAAAGGTAACCTAACATAAGTGGGCAAAGATAAGCCAAAAAAAACCCATAACTTTGCCCCCCAAATAAGCATTCATGGCAGGTCAGTTAAAGGAGGTAAGAAACCGCATAAAGTCGGTGCAGAGCACCCAGCAGATTACCAAGGCAATGAAGATGGTCAGTGCCGCCAAGCTCAGACGCGCGCAAGACGCCATTGTTCAAATGAGGCCCTACGCGCAGAAGCTGCAAGATATGCTCAGCAACATTGTGAGTAACAGCGAAGCCGGAGCCGAAATGGCCCTGGCCGCCGAGCGCCCTGTCGAAAAGGTGCTTTTAATTGTTATCAGCAGCGATCGTGGGCTGGCCGGTGCCTTCAATGCCAACGTCATCAAATTGGCCAAGGCCACCATTGCCGAAAAGTATGCCGTTCCCTTTAGCAAAGGCAATGTGACCATCTGGAATATTGGTAAAAAGGCCTACGAGAACTTGAGCAAAGGGGCCTATAAGACCGATGCCCGGTTCAAGGATATTTTCTTGCAGCTGAGTTTTGAGAAGGTGCAAGAGGCTGCATCAGCTGCCATGACCTCCTTTCTCCATAAGGAGTTTGATGTTGTCGAGATCGTGTACAGTCAGTTCAAGAATGCCGCCACCCAACGGTTTGTCGTAGAGCGCTATTTGCCGATCCCTCGCGTAGAGAAAAAAGAGGGGATGACCCAGTCTGATTTCATCTACGATCCCGACAAGTCCGTTCTGGTCGCCGAACTGATGCCCAAGATCCTCAACACACAACTTTTTAAGGCCGTGCTTGATTCCAATGCCTCTGAGCATGGTGCCCGCATGACCGCGATGGACAAAGCCAGTGAGAATGCGAACGAGATGCTGCGCAACCTCAAGATCTCTTACAACCGCGCTCGTCAGGCCACCATCACCACCGAGCTTACCGAGATCGTGAGTGGTGCCGCCGCCCTGCAGGGATAGGTCAGCCGGGATCCTTGACCATCTTGGGTGTGAAGAACTTTTCATGAACGCTCCACAGTAATTAGTATTTTGTCGAACCTATTTTATTATGCCTGACGTTTCCTCCATCGTTCCTCATATCGAAGCGCTGATCTTTGCTAGCGACAAGCCTCTCTCTACCGCAGAGCTTACCGACCTGGTCAACAACGCCATGGGCTTTCTCGAAGATCGGGTGGCCACCGAGCAAACCGAGGCAGCTTTGCAGGCCATTACGGAGAAGTATGCCAGCGAATTCTATTCCTTTGAGGTTATTCAAAGTGGAGGTGGTTGGCAGTTTCTTACCAAAAAGGAGTTCCATAAGACCATTGCCCAACTCAATGGCGATAAGTTCTTAAAGCGGCTTTCGCCCGCCTCCCTAGAGACACTGGCCATTATTGCCTACAAGCAGCCCGTGACCAAAGGAGAGATCGAGTCCATTCGGGGCGTAAGCTCTGATTATGCGGTTCAGAAGTTGTTGGAAAAGGAGTTGATCCTCATTGCCGGACGAAACGAAAAATTACCCGGTCACCCACTTGTATATGCCACTTCGCGCAATTTTATGGATTACTTTGGCATCAACTCGTCGGACGATCTGCCTACCATCAAAGAAGTGTTGGCCGAGCAATTGGTAGAGCCCACCTCCATTAAAGATGCTCTGCCTGAAGAAGAGGGCTGATCTTATTATCTTCGTTCCATGTCCGTTTCCAGAGAAGAGTTGATCTATGCTGCGACCACCTTTGGTACCCCGCTCTATGTGTACCATGCGGAAGCCATCACTGGGCAATACCAAAAACTAACCGCTGCTTTTTCTTTACTAAATGCTCGATTTTTTTATGCCGCCAAAGCACTCACTAACATTTCTATTTTACGGCACATTCGTTCCATCGGTTGCTCCATCGATTGCAGTTCGATCAACGAGGTTAAACTAGCCATTCACGCCGGGTTTACTCCCGATCAGATACTATACACATCGAACAGTGTTGCGTTCGAAGAGATTCAAGAGGCGGTATCGCTCGGCGTCTCTGTTACCATCGACAGTTTGTCTAACCTAGAAAAATTTGCGCTGGCCTATGGGGGTAGCTATCCCGTTGGGGTAAGAATTCGGCCCAACATTATGGCGGGGGGCAATACCAAGATCTCTACTGGTCATGCCGGCAGTAAGTTTGGCATTCCGATGGAGCAGATCTCGTTATTGCAAAAATTAGTTACTGAACACGGGTTACAGTTACGCACCTTGCATATTCATACCGGTAGTGAGATCTCGGAGGCTTCGGTCTTTGTGCAAGGATTGGAATTACTGTTGCAACTGGCCGAACTTTTTCCTACCGTGTCTGTCATTGATCTGGGGGGCGGATTCAAAGTGCCCTACCGACCCGACGAAAAAGAGATCGATCTTGTTGCCATAGCACAAGAGGCGGCAAAAGCCTTCATGGCCTTTAAGGATAAGACCGGTCGAGAGCTGCAGGTCTGGTTCGAGCCCGGTAAATATATGGTGGCGCAAGCAGGTTACCTGCTAGCCTCGGTCACCGTCGTAAAGCCCACCGAAACCATCCGCTTTGTAGGGGTCAATAGCGGGTTGAATCACCTGATACGGCCTATGTTCTATGAGGCCTATCATCATATAAGTAACCTGACACATCCCGACGGAACACCGCACTCCTATCAGGTAACCGGGAACATTTGCGAGACCGATGATTTTGCCGTGGAACGCCTGCTTCCTGAGGTGAGCGAAGGAGACCTGCTTGCATTCCATACCGCAGGGGCCTATGGTTTTGAGATGGCCTCTTCGTATAATGCAAGAGTACGACCCGCCGAGGTGTTATTCAGTAAGGGCGAACTGCATTTGATCAGAAGAAGGGAGAATGTAGAGGATCTGCTGGCTCAGCAAATTATCATTTAACATGCGACATGCATTTCTAACCATCGCCAACGATCCGTTCCGGTTTCGCCTTTACATGTTGTTAAAGCTACCGGCTGCTTTTTTAGCGGGTGTGCGAGTAAAAAAGGCCACCCTCAACGCAGCGACCGTGTCCCTCTCTTTTCATTGGCTCTCGCAAAATCCGTTTCGCTCTATTTATTTTGCATCATTGTCCATGGCCGCAGAAATGAGTACGGGTCTGCTGGCCATGGCGCGTATCTATAAAAGAACACCTGCTGTTTCGATGTTGGTCGTTTCGATGGAGGCGACATTCCATAAAAAGGCTACCGGCACCATTTATTTTACATGTCAAGACGGGTCCTTGTTCGAAGAAGCGATTCAAAGAGCCATAGAGACTGGCACGTCTACCACACTTACAGCAACCGCAAGCGGTACTAACAAGCATGGCGAGTTGGTAGCACAATTCCGATTTACCTGGTCTTTTAAGATAAAAAACAAGTAACTTACTAAAGGAGAAAGTAAGTGAAATGAAGATCAGTTTTCATGGGGCGGCCCGTGCCGTTACCGGATCAAAGCATCTAATTGAATTACCCGATCGGAGAAAGGTCCTGCTAGATTGCGGATTATTTCAGGGCATGGGAAAGGATACCGATCGGCTTAACAGACAATTTGGTTTCGATCCCGCAGCCGTAGACGCGTTGTTGCTTAGTCATGCACACATCGATCATTGCGGGCTCATTCCGCGGCTGGTCGCTGAGGGCTTTAGAGGAAAGATATGGTGTACCCCCGCCACAAGGGCGCTGGCAGAGGTTTTGTTACTGGATTCTGCCAAGATTCAAGAAGATGAGATTCGCTATGTAAATAAGCGAAGAAAAGCACAGGGGTTACACCTGCTAAAGCCCCTTTATTCTGCAGAGGAAGCCAACGCATGCGCTGTTCTGTTCGAGGTGGCTGAGTACGATCACTGGGTAGAGGTACTTCCAAATGTCCACGTACAGTTTACCGATGCAGGGCATATTATCGGGAGCGCTGCCATACATGTTCGTTACAGAGAGGGTAGTAACGAGCGGCAGCTAACCTTTAGCGGTGATGTAGGTCGCTATGGAGATGCGATCTTGCGTTCTCCGGCCTCTTTCTCACAAGCCGATGTACTAATTATAGAATCTACCTATGGAAATTCCCTGCATCCGCTTCATGTGACCACCCCCGATCTTTTACTGAGACATATCGAGGAAACCTGTCTACAGCGAAAAGGAAAGTTGATCATCGCTGCTTTTAGTGTGGGTCGCACCCAGGAGTTGCTTTATTTTTTAAATCAATTGGAGGTAGAGAACCGGTTGCCGGCGGTACCCGTCTATCTGGACAGTCCGTTAAGCGTGCAGGCTACCGAGATCGTCAAAAGTTTTCCATCTAATTTCAATAAGACCATTCAAGACGTGATGCGTGGCGATGCGGATCCATTTGGCTTTTCGCAGTTAAAATTTGTTCGCACCGTCGAGCAGTCCAAGCAGCTCAACTTCGAAAATGGCCCCATGGTCATTATTGCCGCCAGCGGAATGGCCGATGCCGGAAGAATCAAGCATCATATCAGCAATGCGGTGGAGAACAGCAGAAACCGGATCTTGTTTACCGGGTATTGCGAACCTCGCTCCCTTGGAGGGCGATTACTCAGTGGTCAAAAGGAGGTCAGTATATACGGCGTCTCGCACGAGGTGCATGCTTCTATAGACCAGCTCCGCAGCATGAGCGCACATGGGGACTACGAAGATCTCTGCCAGTGGTTGGCTTGCCAGCAACCCAACAGGGTAAAAGGGGTTTTTCTGGTACATGGCAACTATGAGGTGCAACTTGATTTTAGGCGCCGGTTGCTCAATAAGGGGTTTACATCGGTTGCCATCCCCGACATGCATGAGGTGGTGGAGGTTTTGTAAAACAAACTACCAGCAAGTAAAAACCTGCCACGTACCGAAGACTTACTTCGAAATGAGGCAGGTTTTTGTAGGTTGAATTTTCTTAGAGAGGTCTAGGTTAATGGTAAGGCCCCTTCGGTATAGTTGCCAATGCAATTTGAGTATTAAAATTTTCCATATATTCACATTGGGTTCGGTTATTGGTTCAGTTACGAGTTATTTCCTTTATTTTTGATTTCTTGCTTTCGCTAACCAATAGGTTATTTCTTATCTTAAATTATTGATAATCAACATATATTATTTTTTTGCGCTTCTTTGCCATCATATTAATAATTGTTTTCCCTTATTTTCTGAATGCGCAGAATTTTTCGGATAGCCTGATTACATTAAAGAAATCGAGGTTCTTTACCGATCTGGCTAGCCGCAAGGGAGGAATTTCAAGCCTCCAAGCAGAGGGCAGAGCGCAATACCTTCAAATGAGCCCGGCGTTAAAGGAGTATCCGGTGGAGTATTTGCCGATACCGGAGGGTCTTATTTTGCACTTGGGCCGAAGCGGAAGAATCTATCGGATGGAAGACAGGGGCGATTCTCTTCTTTATTTCGTACGATTAGATAAGACAGTCAACTATAATTATAATATTGGCTCCTTTTTGTTTTATTCCAAGGGCGAGTTGCTGGAGTTGGGCGGCTATGGTTTTTGGAAATCGAACGGGCTGCTCCGTCGCTTTAATCCCAAAGACAAGGAATGGGATATTGTGCCTACTAATCGAGAAGTACATGTCCCCATGATGGCCGCCTGGCGGCAAGGGGCTTGGGTTGATGCCCGTGGCGACTATGTGTATGTTCCGTATGAACAGATCGTCAATGACGGACTGGTTACAGGCAACAACCTTACTCAATTCAACTCCACTGATTTTTATCGGTTGGACATAAAGAATCGTATCTGGCAAAAGCTGGGTGTTACTACCGAAAAGGCCTTTGAGATCATTCGAGCCGCAAATTGGACTTGTTTTCCTTCCGACCGGGGTCTTTTTTTAGGATTTACCAAAGGAATCTATCATTTCGATTTTGTGAGCAACCAGATCTCCTTTAACCCTAATCCGGCCTTGGTGCAAAGTTTGATGCGGATACAAAGCAACCAGCACGGCTATTATCATAAGGGCTGGTTCTATTCATTCAATCCCATTACCTATAACTATGATTCTTTGCACTACGACATGGGTACGTTCGTCCTCACGGGAGATAGAATCTGGGAAAAACCCTTTCCCTATGTAGCCGCAGGCACTGCTTTGGCCCTACTTGCTCTGGTGAGCGGATTAGTAGGCTTACGTTTTCTCAAGCAGCGGAGAAAGCTTCCTTCGCCTCCACCGATAGGTATTGAACCGACGCCGCGCCCATTCACCGAGGTAGAGCAAGCCTTATTAGCCTTATTATTGAGTCGTTCAGAAAAAGGGCAAACAGCCAATATCGGAGAGATTAACTATGTGCTGGGTATCAAGGATAAAACGCCGGGCATGCAAAAAAAGGTTCGCAGTGATGTCATCAGCAGTCTGAATGAGAAGTTCGCATTTGTCACACACCGCAAGGAGCCCTTGGTTCAGAGTGTTCGCAGCGAATTTGATAAGCGCTACTTTGAGTATTTGATTCATCCCGACTTTCGCGCGGATATCAAGCGAATGCTGGCCTGATCTCTAAAAAATCACTAAATTTGCGTCCCCAACGAGGGAATGCCGGGGTAGCTCAGCTGGTTAGAGCATCGGATTCATAACCCGAAGGTCGGCAGTTCAAGTCTGCTCTCCGGTACTGGTATTTTTGAAAATAATAGCAAAGGCCCTGGATGTTGATCCGGGGCTCTTTACTTCTCTGCAACTTAATTTTAGCCTTTGCAATCTTATGGGGTATCTAAAGAAAGGAGCATCCAAATGGAGCATGAGGTGTGTCCTGAGTTTCCCAGGGCTTCCGGTAGAGGTTTAAATCCGATCCTGTAGTAAAAATTGACCGCATGCGAGAATTCCGGCATGCTTTCTAGGTATAATTTTTTATAGCCCAATTCTTTAGCTGATTGGATACTTTTTTCCATTAATAGCCTCCCGATCCCTTTTCCACGCGCAGTGGCGGTAAGATAGAATT
>JBJTFT010000070.1:0-2700 GCA_046093525.1 Sphingomonadales bacterium
GTGCCAATGGAAACATTCACATCGATGTTACCACTGCCATCGAGTGGATCGAACAAGCACACATACTTGGAGTGTATACTCTTTTCGTCATCGAAGGCGACAAAATCGTCGAGCTCCTCACTGGCGATACCCGCACAGCTGATACCATGTTGCAATACTTTGATGAATTGATCATTGGCAAAGACGTCGAGCTTCTTGACCTTTTCACCCTGTATGTTGACGGTTCCCGCATCGCCCAGAATATCCACGAGCCCTGCTTTGTTGACCTCTACATTAACTCGTTTGGCCGCCAAACCAATATTACGAAGCAGATTGGAGAGCTCGCCCGTGGCCTGGGGAAAATCCCGTAACTGCTGAATGGTAAACTCGTCCAAGGTCTGGACCTTTCGGTTAATTGACATAGTAGGTTATTTAGAATCGACCGTTATCGTTTGCAACATTTTTTTAGGCACGGGTTTCTTTGCCAATAAGGCAGGACTCCAAGAGGGCATCGTCTCTAGCTCCTCGATCAGTCGTTGATGAAGTGCATTCGCGTTCGCACCCGACAACCCACGTACCACAGTAAAGTTAACGGGTACCCCGTCTTTGTCTACCACAAACTCCACTTGTATAAAAGCCCTTGTTACTCCGGACGGTAAATGGCCGGCAACCGCTGTCGACACCTGCTCTAAGAACAGGGCAAAGGCCTCTGCACCGCCCGGATAGCGTGGCCATTGGTCCACATAATCGGGAACCTTGCCCAGTTGACGAACCTTTCGGGGGGGTGCCGGTTTTGATACCGCAAGACCCTTTTGCTCCAACGAAGGCATCGCAGTGGCCATCGTGCCTTTGGCAGCGATCTGATCCGTTGCCCTGTTAACATGATAACGTCCATCGTCGGTGATCATGACGATAGGCAATCTCTTTGTTTTCTCGAAGTAGGTGTAGGCATCCTTCAATTGGTCCGTAAAATCCCTTAAGACAGGATCGTCTTTGGTAAGCTCATGAAGGTACGCCACGCTTTTGGGCACATCGTAACGACAAGGAAAAATATGCACGGGAATATAATGTTGCCCTTGTTCACGGGCATAGGCCGCCAATACATAGAGCTCATCGATCTGCTGGTCGGTGATGGGAATGCAGCCCACCGTAACACAACTGCCGTGAATATAGATCTCTCCCCCGGGCTTTAGTGAATCGCTCAACACCCTATCGCTGGCATTGGGATAATTGAGCCCCAGGGATAAGTAATAATTGCTGGTGGGGTTAAATTCATTGATATAGTAAAATCCTTCGGGTACATGATAATCGCCTTGCATCCGCTTAGGCCCCAATGAACCTGCCAGTGCGCAAACGGGATAGACCTTAAATAGCCGAAACGAATCAGCAGGCCGTTGCTTTACCCAGACTTCGAGCTGGCTATCGTACTTAAAGGAACGTATGTAGATATAATTGGCGGGCCAACTAAGTTTCTTGGCCGCAAATTGCTTTTTGAGGGTATCGACCTTGCGGGCCATCGCCTCTTGGGGACGAGCAAAACTTCGCTGGTAATCGATGAATGAATAATAGGTAGACCCCCCTCTGGAGAGACCATACGAAGATTGTGCCCTTCCCGTACCCAAAAAGATCAGCGATAGCCCGATCCCCATCAAGATGCCCGAAATACAACGAAGCAATGCGGAGCGGGATGCGGTCATAGATAGATTTTAACGAACTCTACAAAAGAAGATAAGCTAGAAATTTCCTCTGGCCTCTTGCTCACGTTCAATGGCCTCGAACAAGGCCTTGAAATTTCCTTTTCCAAAACTCTTGGCTCCCTTTCGCTGAATAATTTCGAAGAACAACGTGGGTCGGTCCTCCACGGGTTTGGAGAATAGCTGCAATAGATAGCCCTCATTGTCGCGGTCTACCAAAATACCAAGTTCCCGCAGCGGAGCCAGGTCTTCATCAATGGTCCCCACACGATCAAGCAGATCATCATAATAGGTGGTAGGCACTTTCAAAAACTCAACGCCCCGGCTCATCAGCTCTCTCACGGTCTTGACGATATCGTTGGTAGCCATGGCCACGTGCTGACATCCTTCTCCATTGTAAAACTCCAGAAACTCCTCCACCTGGCTCTTTCGCTTGCCCTCGGCAGGTTCATTGATCGGAAATTTCACAAAGCCGTTACCACTGCTCATCACTTTACTCATAAGCGCAGAGTACTCCGTAGATATATCCTCATCGTCGAAGGTCAGAATATTCTTGAAGCCCATCACCTCCTCGTAAAATTTGACCCAGGGATTCATTTGATTCCACCCCACATTACCCACGCAATGGTCCACATACAACAACCCACAGTCGGTGGGGGCAAAATCGGGATTGGACCAGGCACGATACCCGGGCATAAAGACGCCCTGGTAATTTTTTCGCTCAATGAAAAGATGCACCGTATCGCCATAGGTATGAATTCCACTCATCACCACTTCTCCTTGCTCATCTTTTAATCGCGTGGGCTCCATATAACTTTTAGCACCTCTTTTCGTGGTCTCTTGCCAGGCTTGCGTTGCATCTGCCACTCGTAATGAGAGACACTTAACCCCATCTCCATGACGATGCACATGATCTGCAATGACATGATCGGGGCGCAGCGCCGTGGTCAGCACAAAAGTGAGCTTGTGCTGCCGTACAGCATAACTGGCACGGTCTTTTACGCCCGTCTCGGGACCGGCATAAGCC
>JBJTFT010000071.1:0-3319 GCA_046093525.1 Sphingomonadales bacterium
GTTTGTCTCGATCCGTTATTATACCAGGCAGATACGTTGAGCGTATTTTCTATGAAAAAAGAAAAATTATTCTTGCCATATACGTTACTAAGATCATAATTCCAGGTACCTAACTTACCCTTGATACCTGTACCGGCAGAAATATCTCCAATGGTCGAACTGATCTCGGGCAAAAATCCTCTTGGATAAATATCGGGAATATTAGTAGCCTGGTAGGGCATACGATAAAAACCGGTAGAGTTACCCTCGCGCTGACCAAGAATGCTAAAGAAGTACAGTTCGCTATTGCCCTTTAATTTAAGACCGCCGTTAATTACGCCTTGAATATTACTGGTCTGAGACTGACCCACCCGCATTTGAAAATAATTTCTGGTTACGCCCAGTTGTGTGAGTAAGGCATCACTGGCGGCATTACCCGCAGTACGATTATCCAGATCTCCCGTGCGCTCGCCTGAGCGAATAGTGGGTTTACGTTGATCATAATTAACGGTTACATTCAGGAAGCTGCCTTTTGTTTTTCCCAATTGAAAACCATAATTGAGCGATGTGTTGAATTTTTGTCCGTCGGTTACTTTGTTTTTAACATAGACCGGATCGATACCTTGTGGAAAATTACCCGGGTTTGCGTGTGTATATGACTCATAGGTTGTCATGTTAGCGCCATAGCTAACAATAGCCCTTCCTTTATTGATGTCCCGATTAAGTTGAACGTTCAATACACCCGCTATGGCATCAGATCCATATTGCGCCGCAGCTCCATCGCGCAATAACTCGATGCGATCGATTCCGGCAGCCGCAATGGCATTAAGATCTGTACCCACGGAGCCTCTTCCCATGGTACCGTTCACATTAACCAGCGCAGAGGTATAACGGCGCTTTCCATTAATTAAAACCAAGGTTTGATCCGGACCCAGCCCACGGACCGTTGCAGGATCAATATGGTCAGTTCCGTCAGCAACTGTTTGTGTCGTAGAGTTAAAAGAGGGGGCAATATTATTTAAGATATCGGTGATGTTTGTCTGCGGAAGCTCTGCAACCAACGATTTAATATCGAGAATATCTACAGGAACCGTCGACTCAATTTTGGAACGGGGCACCCCGCGCGTTCCGGTTACTACTACCTCTTCGATAGCACTATTGTTTATTTTCATGCGAACAGAAAGACTCGCCTCTTCAGACAGCGTAATACTCATCGTTTCATATCCACTGAAACTGATCTCAATGACCGCTCCCTTATCTGCCCCAATAGAAAAAGTTCCATTACTGGCAGATTGAGTCTTTGCTTTTGTGTTTTTGACAGAGATGGTAGCACCCGACATCGGTTTTCCTGCTTCGTCAGAAACAGTACCCGAATAGGTTTTTTGTTGTGCGAATAAACTAGATGCAAACAAAATGAATGCTCCCATTAATAAGAGATGTTTCATATGGCTAGTGTTGGTTCTTTTAAAGTTATAAAAAAAAATATCAATCTCTAAATGATTTATTTACAAAAGATTATGGGGTAAGTATATACACGTACCCCCTCCCGGACTTTTGGGGACTCCCCATTAAACTAATCAATGAATATCCTATCGTATGTATATTAGTACCCTACAACATGAAAAATACATATCCCCTCATCCCCCAACTGCTGATAGTGGCTCTGCTGGGCACGTTACTTTCTTGTCAAAAAAAAGAGAGTAATACCGACCCTTACGCAGCCATCAAAGCCACCTTCGGCACCAAAATAAACCCGACCAATCTGGCCAACTATGCCAATCAGGCTAAGCCGCCTTATATTTTAAAAGACAATACAGCAGGTAATACCATCACCAATGCCAAAGCCACACTGGGGCGCGTACTTTTTTATGACAAGCAACTCAGCATCAACAATACCATCGCATGCGGCAGCTGTCATATTCAAAAATTTGCCTTTGGCGATACGGCAATAGCCAGTCTGGGCGTATTGAACGGAAGAACAGCTCGCCACTCCATGCGACTGATCAATTCACGTTTCGGAGCCGAAGAGAAGTTTTTTTGGGATGAGCGAGCTATCACCCTAGAGAACCAGACCACACGCCCCATTCAAGACCATGCAGAGATGGGATTCAGCGGACAAACAGGTCGCCCCAGGCTCAGCGATCTACTGACCAAAATAAAGGGGATTGGTTACTACCAAGAGTTATTCAAGTTTGTCTATGGCGATCAAAATGTAACGGAGGCTCGCTTACAAGAATGTTTGGCTCAATTTATTCGAAGTATACAATCCTTTGATTCAAAGTACGACGAAGGCCGGGCGGTTACTCCACAAGACCAGCAGCCCTTTCCCAATTTTACCCAACAAGAGAATATGGGTAAAAATCTTTTTCTGATACCGCCTCAATTCAATGCAATGGGTGTCCGCACCGGAGGTGGATTGGGTTGCGGAGGCTGCCATGTCGCGCCAGAATTCGATATTCACCCTGCCAGTGGCAACAATGGCATCATCGGTAATTTGAACGCGCCGGGCATTGATATCAACAATACCCGCTCTCCCTCGCTTCGCGATATTGTGGCCTCCGACGGAACTCCCAACGGACCCATGATGCATACCGGTAATCTACGGGGATTACAAGCTGTGATTGGGCATTATGGTACCATCAATCTTGCCCCGGGTAATACGAGGCTTGACCCTAAGCTAAGACCCAACGGTGTCGGGCAGCAGTTGAACCTGACACAACCAGAGGTAGATGCTGTAATTGCCTTTATGCGTACCCTTACCGGTCGTGCTGTGTACACTGATGTACGCTGGTCCGATCCATTCTGACCAAATCTCCTTTAGCTGCTTTTTTTAGGAGGAAGGGCAAAGGCCTTCGCCTCGTGCTCGAATTGCCCATTATGCGCCCCGTCACAGAATGGCTTATTCTTGCTGAGCCCGCAACGGCATAGACCCACGATCTCACGACCACCCAGGTCGTACGTATTCCCCTCGCGATCCACAATGGAAAAATCGCCCTCGACCTTCATCGATCCGTTGTTGTTAATGGTAATCTTTGTAGGCATGGCCCTTATTTTTTGATGAATGGCAATTTACCACGTGCGAACCAAAGAAACAAACGTCTTAGAAGTGATATATTTGATTTCTTAAATCCTCAAACTTCTTGTCATGAAAGTATCCGTCAACAATCCGGCCATGGGTTGGTTAATGGTCTGTGCTATTGGCCTACTAACCCCGGCCTGCAAAAACAATGCTGTGAAAAAAGAACCCGTTCAGTGGCCTGCCGGCATTGCCGCCCCGGTAGCCATTCAAAAAGAAAAGGCCTTGACCGCCCACGGCGATACCCGCATCGACGAGTATTAC
>JBJTFT010000072.1:0-14250 GCA_046093525.1 Sphingomonadales bacterium
TTTGCACGCCGCCAAATAAAAAATCCCGCACTTCGTGCAGGACTTTTTTATTCGTGCCCAGGACTGGATTCGAACCAGCACACCTCGCGGCGCCGCCACCTGAAGACGGTGCGTCTACCAATTTCGCCACCTGGGCGGGGCGGCAAAGCTAAGAAAAAGGGGGTATCGGTGCAATACTTTTTTAGCGTTCATTGAGCGGTCATCAGATTACATCCTCTCCATTCCGCCTGGTCTATACGACCTCTTACTTCAAAATTTCCGTGGGCAAAAACCTGTCCATAATCTTCGGTGGCAATAAAGCAACACGAATCGATATTGGCCAAGTCAACGATGTTGAGGGCCCCTGTACCTTCGAGGTGTGTCGCAAGGGGGTCGTGTTCCTCTCGTACCACCACGCGCATCCACGGGGGCGACTGAAAAATGCCGTTGCCGGTCGACCAACCCTGCGAAAGCAATTCGGTCATACCATACTCGGAGTAAACGGTGTTCACTCCAAAGGCATGCTGAAGTAGCTGATGCAATTCTTCGCGTGTTAGTTCAGGGCCGCGTCCTTTCATGCCACCGGTCTCGATAACGATTGTATGGCGCAGGGGAATGGGATAGGAGCGAGCCAGCTCGAGTAGCGCAAAACTTACCCCCAACAGCAGGGTGGGTTGTTGCTGCTGCTCCAGTTGTAGTAGGGTGTCGTGTAGCTCTTGAAGATCGTGTAAGTAGAAACCGCTTTGTGGGTGTTTGCTTTGTTCAATGAGCTGATGGGTCATGTAGACCAGCGAGGAATTGTTTCTTTCGAGATAAGAGGGGAGCAGCCCCAAAATGCACCACTTGGCTGGGGGGCCGAACTGGCGGATAAAGCCTTTACTAAAACTTTCTTCATAGAGCGACACGTCCGTAACCTGGTGAACGGAGGGCACGCTTCCGGTAGTGCCGCTGCTTTCAAAGAGTAAGGAGCGAAAACTCGAAACAGTGGGGTCCGGTTTGTGGGTAAGGGGGGCATCGGTACAGGGCCCTGCCAGTTCAGTAACTGGGGGCTGCGGCCGCGCACTACAAACCCGCGCTGTTTTAAAAAAGCTGATGGGTAAAAAGGGGATCTTCTCCAGGGTGTTGACTTGGGCGGGGTCTACACAGAGGGCATCCACAAAGGCATGGTAGACGGGGTTTTGATGATACTGGTACCCAAAGGCCTCAAGAGCCAGTTGCTCAAACTGCTGTGGGGTTTGCTCAAAGATCTTAACATTCCATTGCGCCCTTATCTCGGTTAGTCGTTGCAAATGCTGTATTTTTGATTGTATCGTATGAAAAGCAGTTACATTCTTCTGGTGTCAGCCATCTTACTGGCCATTGCCTGTAACAAAGATAAGTTTACCAGCGAACCACAGGTACAGGTTACGTCCATTCAGCCTTCGGTCGTGCTTAGTGGCAATGTAATTAAATTGCTGGCCAACTATACCGATCAAGAAGGAGACCTTGATTCCATCTACATTGTCTACAAATGGTTCAATGCAGCGGGAAGCACCCGTGCAGATACGCTGCAGCGCTATCCGGTTTCCAGATTGGGGTTGCCCGGTGCTTTACGAAAAGCCGATATTCAATTGGAGTTTGAGTACAATACCTATAATCAGCCCGATCTGGTAACATTGCCTGGCGTGCTACGCGATACCACGGCCAGCTTTGGGCTAGTACTAATCGATAAGACCCGTAAGCGAAGCAATTACAGCGAATCGGCCCGAATTCGTCTGAAACGTCCCTGAGTTTATTACCGCTAATAAGTTTAACCATGGCCAAGCGTACCACCAAGACCAATGCCCTCTCTATTTTAACTAACGAATCGTTTGCGTTCTTTAAAAGCTATATCAACAATGCTTCGCCTGTGGGATTCGAAACGTGGGGGCAAAAGCTGTGGCTCGAGTATCTCAAGCCCTACGTGGATACTGATTTTGTGGACCCGTACGGAACAGCGGTAGGGGTTATCAATCCAACGCATCCGTTTAAGGTGGTCATTGAGGCACATGCCGACGAGATCAGCTGGTTTGTCAATTACATTACGGCCGATGGTTTACTCTATCTCAAAAGAAACGGAGGGGTCGATCATCAAACCGCTCCGGCATCTCGGGTCATCATTCATGGAAAAAAAGGACCGGTAAAAGCGGTCTTCGGGTGGCCGGCCATTCATACCCGGCTGGGCGCTCCCGAGCAAAAGGAACCCAGCCCTCGCACCGACAATTTGTGGCTCGATTGCGGGGCGCGCTCCAAAAAAGAAGTACAGCAACTGGGTATCCATATTGGTGCCGTGGTCACTTATCAAGATGGATTCGACGAGTTGGCCAATGGAAATTATATTGGTCGTGCTTTTGATAATCGCATTGGGGGCTTTATGATCGCCGAGGTGGCCAGACTGCTCAAGCAGAACAAAAAGAAACTTCCCTACGGTCTCTATGTGGTCAATGCCGTGCAAGAGGAGATCGGTTTGCGCGGGGCAGAGATGATCGCCCGACGTATCAAGCCAAATATTGCGGTGGTCACCGATGTAACACACGATACGACCACACCACTCATCAATAAAAATATTGAGGGTGATGTGGCGACGGGTAAAGGACCGTCGCTCTCCTATGCTCCGGCGGTACATAACAAGTTGCTGGCCTTGGTAGAGAAAGTCGCCGAACAAAAAAAGATACCTGTTCAATGGAGGGCGCTCAGTCGTAGTACAGGAACAGATACGGATTCCTTCGCTTATTCTAACGATGGTTGTCCTTCGGTACTGATCTCGATCCCCCTTCGCTATATGCACACCACGGTAGAGATGTTGCACCGCGATGATATTGAAAATACCATCCGCCTCATGTACGAGACCTTGCTCCAATTGAGTCCGAAGACCAATCTTAGCTATCTCTGATCTACTTGCGGGCTATACAGTAACTTTGCCCCGGTGGATATCAATTGTACTCAACAAGAACTGGCTTTGCTGCAAGAGGTGGCTAAAGCCGCCGGTGCGCTCGATCGCGAGACCTATTTGGTCGGAGGATTCGTGCGCGATAAATTGTTGGGCCGTTCCACCACGGATATTGATTTTGTTTGTGTGGGAGATGCACTAGAGCTTGCGGCGGCCGTGGCTTCTCGTTTTCGGCCATCTCCTCATGTAGATTATTTTAAGACGTTTGGAACAGCGCATCTATTGCTGCGCTCCGGTGTCGCCGAGTTGCCTCCTTACGACTTAGAGTTTGTAGGAGCGCGCAAAGAGAGTTACCAACCATCATCTCGTAAACCGAGTGTGGAGCCTGGTACGATCAGCGACGACCAATTGCGGCGCGATTTTACGATCAATGCCCTTGCCATCAGTCTCAACAAAGAGAACTTTGGAAAACTGATCGATCCCTTCGGCGGCGTTGCAGATCTCGATAAGGGCATTATTCGCACGCCCCTTTCTCCGGATACCACCTTTAGTGACGATCCGCTGCGTATGATGCGGGCCATTCGCTTTGCCACGCAACTGGGTTTTGATATTGAGCCTTCTACCTGGCAGGGTATTGTCGACAATGCGGCGCGCATCCGTATTATTTCGCAGGAGCGTATTACCGAAGAGCTCAATAAGATCATCGATGCCAATGTGCCTTCTGTGGGGTTTGATCTTCTTTACAAAAGTGGCTTGCTACAGCTGATCTTTCCGCAGTTGGTGGCACTGGTCGGTGCCGAGTACAAAGACGGACAGGGGCATAAGGATAATTTTTACCATACCCTACAAGTGCTCGACAATGTGGCTATGGTCAGTCAAGATCGATGGCTTCGATGGGCGGCTTTGTTGCATGATATTGCCAAGCCGGCTACCAAGCGATTCGAAGAGGGGCACGGCTGGACCTTTCATGGGCACGAGGTAGTAGGGGGGCGCATGGTGCCAAAGATCTTTACAGCGCTTAAGCTTCCGTTAAACGAAAAAATGAAATTCGTGCGCAAATTGGTCGAGTTGCATTTGCGTCCTATCAGTCTTACCAAAGAAAATATCACGGACTCGGCAGTACGAAGGCTGTTGTTCGATGCCGGAGATGACTTTGAATCGTTGATGATACTTTGTGAGGCCGACATCACTTCTAAGAACAAGCAGAAAGTAAAACGATTTCTTGATAATTTTTGCTGGGTGCGTCAGCGCTGCCGTGAGGTCGAAGAAAAGGATCATATTCGGAACTGGCAGCCTCCCATCACAGGAGAATTGATCATGGAGGTCTTCGGACTGTCTCCCTCCAAACCGGTCGGACTTATCAAAGATGCCATCAAGGATGCCATGCTCGACGGAGAGATCCCTAATTCGTACGAGGCGGCTTATGGATTCATGATCAAAAAGGCGGCTGAACTCGGTTTGCGGCCACTGCAGGATATGCAGCGCTAAGCAGCACTTTCTCTTGAGATTATTGTAGCTTTGTAGACCATGCCGATATTAAAATTCAGGGCTTATTTCGAAGAAGACGAAACGGTGTACCGCGACGTGGCCATCCGACCTTCGCAGTATTTTAAGGAGCTGCACGAAACGATCCTGAAGGCCTATGAATTCGATAGCAAGCATCAGGCCACGTTTTTTCGTAGCAACGACAAATGGCAACGCGGTCGTGAAATTAGCTTAGCGGTCTATGAGAAGGCCTATCAAGCCCCTCCGTTGCTGATGGAGGAGACTACGATCGGTTCCGAGATAAAAGGCCCCAACCAGCGGTTTGTTTACGTGTATGATTTTGAAAAGAACTGGAACTTTCTTCTCGAATTGATCCAGGTGATCAAAGAAGAGGATCCTTCGTTGTCTTATCCGGTCATAACGCGCACCGAGGGGTTGGCACCAAGCCAGTATGGAACCAAGGCGCTACTGGGCGAAAAATTCGCTGACATAGAAGAAAAATATGACCTCTCCGGCAGTGAGGAGGGGTATGGAGAAAAGGACGAAGAGGGCGAGGACGTCGGTTTCGACGAGGCTGCCGCCGCCGAGGATGAGCCGGAGTAAAAACCTCGAGATGATTACGGATAAAACAGGCGGAGCACAACTGCGTACGTGAATCAATCCCCCCATAGAATCATTGCTATTGTCGGTCCTACTGCCGTAGGAAAAACGAGCTTGGCCATTGCGGTGGCCACTCATCTGCAGGTTCCCATTATTTCCTTTGATAGTCGGCAATGTTATAGCGAGCTCAATATCGGTGTGGCCAGACCTTCTGCGGAACAACTGCAACAGGCGCCTCATCACTTTATAGCTGATCATAGTGTGCTCTCTACGGTGAATGCTGCTTATTACGAACAATATGCCACACAAAAGGTGGCTGAGTTAACGGCTCGATACGGGCAGGTCGTGATGGTGGGCGGAACAGGCCTTTATTGGAAGGCGTTTTGGGAAGGGTTAGACGAGATTCCCGACATAGCCCCGTCCATTCGTTCGGGCATTATGGCAGCGTACGAAAAGGAAGGGATAGGCTGGCTGCAAAGAGCACTCGCTACCGAAGACCCACGCTTCGCTGCCACCGGCGAAATGCGTAATCCGCAGCGCATGATGCGGGCACTGGAAGTGATGCGGTCCACACAAAAGAGCATTTTGACTTTTCGGCGGGGTCAGGTCAAGCGACAACCGTACGAGTTAGTGGCGATCGGATTGCAGTTACCTCGCCACGAATTGTACCTGAGAATAGACCAGCGCGTCGATAAGATGATGTCGGATGGTTGGCTCAGCGAGGTGGAATCTCTAATGAAATACAAAGAGCTAAATGCTTTAAATACAGTTGGATATAAAGAGTTATTTCAATATTTACAAAAGGATATTTCACTGCAAGAGGCTATAGCCCTCATCAAGCAAAACACACGCCAGTATGCCAAACGGCAGATGACCTGGTTTACAAAAGATCCGCATTTTCGGTGGTTTTCGCCGGCTCAGGAAAAGGAGCTGATCAGCTCGCTTTAAACAAGCAGTTGTCTCTTGTAGAGCTGAATGGTGTTGGATAAGCCGAGGTAAAGGGCATCGCAAATCAGGGCATGGCCAATACTCACCTCTTGCAACCAGGGGATGGCTTTACAAAAAAAATGCAGATTGTGAAGGTCAAGATCATGGCCGGCATTAACGCCCAGCGAACAATCACGTGCTATTGACGCCGCAGCAACGTAAGCTTCGATGGCCTCGGGCCCTTTCTGTAAGGTATACTGTTTGGCATAGTGCTCGGTGTACAATTCAATACGGTCGGTGCCAGTGTCGGCCGCGGCTTTGACCAGCGCTGGCACCGGGTCTACAAAGATGCTGACTCGTATGCCCGCCGATTTAAAAATGGCGATGGTTTCCGAAAGATAATCTCGGTGCTTTATAGTATCCCATCCGTGATCGCTGGTCAGTTGTCCTTGTTCATCGGGCACCAAGGTTACCTGGTCGGGGCGAGTAGCCAGCACCAGGTCCATGAATTTTTGCTCGCGACAATTTCCCTCTATGTTGAGTTCGGTGCTGATGATCTTCTTGATGTCGGTTACATCGCTGTAACGGATATGCCGCTCGTCGGGGCGAGGATGCACGGTGATGCCATCGGCCCCCATTTGCTGCGCATCGATGGCCACCTGCAGCACATTGGGATTGTTTCCGCCCCTGGCATTGCGCAGGGTAGCGAACTTATTGATGTTTACAGAGAGCTTGGTCATGCGAGAGATTAAATCAACGTATGGCTAACGTAGCGCTGCAAAGATACGCGCCTAACATTCTTTCCAGGTGTGGTCGGCCAACAACTGAACGGCGGCCACGAATCGTTTAAAGGGCAGCGAGGAGCCCCATTCTCTGGGGGCGACCAGCGATAACAAGTGCTGGCCATCTTTTTTCTCATAGAGGTAGTAATGCTGTCCGATGTTCGGGGTAAAAGAAAGCTTGGCCTCGTAAATCTTGAGCGAGAGAACTTTTCGTTGCTGGATCTCCTGGGCTTGCAGGGCGAGAAGCTCTATTTGTTTTCTGATCTGGTCGAGTTGCATATTGGTCTGCTCTTCCATCGCTACCAAGGCCTTGTGTTTGATGACCCCTTCTTCGGTAGGCTTGATCACAGCGCCAGAAACAGATGCGGCGTAGGGCAGCACGCTCATTTGTTTATGATAGAATTCCACGTTGCGATAGTCCTTGCCATTGTCATCGAGCCCTTCTTGCGTTATGCGCAAGTAACCGTTCGGCATGATCTCGTGAACGATGCGATGGAGCTGCTCGTTTTTTTTGTAAAAGCATACTTCGAACGTGATTCCGTCGATCACTTCGGCTCTGGCCCCGTCGGCCTCTCCCTCTTCGGTAAAAGCCTGCAGTTGCCCGTCGGCCAGTAGGGTGTAGCCGGTAGAAAAGGCCTGGTTCTCGAGGCTCACCCAATTATGAAAAATACGCAGCTCTTTTTTGTTGTCGGCCGCCTCAATGCGATAGATTCCGCTTTTGGGGCGTTGTCTTATCTCGTATGTTCCCTTTTCAGGAAACAGCTGCCAGGATGCCAGAAAGTTATAAGCTTGAACCATACGTTAAACTATTACAAAAATAGCCCCGAAAGGTTGCCGCCTTCTCTATCTTTAGGTATCCATTACCACATGAAAAAGCTATTAGGACGATCCCGCAATGCCCTGTTGATACTTGCTTTGATCGGAGGCCTCTTGCTGGGTTATTTTTTTGTACTTCCCTGGACCGCCGAACAAGTGGCAGCGGTAATACCTCGCAGCAGTGAAAAAATGTTGGGCGATGCGGTCTACGCGGCCTTGCAGGAAGAAGGAGATAGCAGTGGTAGCGCCCAGCTTACGGCCTTTTTTGATTCCTTGCACATCACAACGCCCTATTCGATCCGGATAACACTTGTGGACGATAAAACGGTCAATGCCTTTGCGCTACCGGGCGGGCAGATCGTTGTTTACAGCGGATTGCTAAAAAAAATGAAGAGCTATACCGAATTGGCTGCCTTACTAAGTCATGAGTTTATTCATGTAGAGAAAAGACATGCCACCCGCTCGATTTGTCGGAGTCTGGGCTCGCAGTTCTTTGTAGGATTGTTAGTTGGGAATATGGGATCGCTGGTATCGGTGGCCGCCGGTCATGCCAACGAAATTCGGTCGCTGAGCTACTCGCGTCAACTGGAAAAAGAGGCCGATCTAAGCGGGTTGCAACTTTTACTCGACCGACGCATCGATGCCCGAGGATTTGCCGATCTCTTTGCTCATCTCAAAGAGGAGGAGTCGGGTCTGGTGGTCCCCGAGATCATCAGCAGCCATCCTGATACCGATGTACGGGCCGCTTATATTAAAAAAGCGGCCGCCGGTCAACAACCTGTCTCTCATCCGTCCCTTCATCCTATTTTTGATCAACTAAAAAAATCGTACCCATGATCGTTACTACTACCAGTGCCATCGAAGGAAGACCCGTTCAACAATACCTGGGTCTGGTCAATGCCCAATGTATTATTGGGGCCAACATGTTCAAGGATATTTTTGCTGGGCTGCGCGATCTGGTCGGCGGGCGCAGCAAAACCTACGAGGGGGTCATCGAAGAGGCTAAGAACGACGCCCTTCGGGAATTGCAAGACAGAGCCCGTGCATTAGGGGCCGATGCGATCATCGGGGTCGATCTTGATTTTGAGACCGTGGGTGCCAGCGGCAGTATGCTGATGGTGATCGCCACGGGTACCGCCGTAAGACTATGATCATTGTACGTTGTATGCGACCTCTTCTTTTTTGGGTAGTGGGCTTATTACAAGCTGCGGGTATTCTTTTTGCACAGGAGTGTAACCTGATCAAAGAAACCGATGCCTTTACCCGGCAAACCCGCTTGTCTACCGGATTTATTGAATTGACCGGCGGGTCGCTGGTAGCGGATGCCGACAATAAGGAGATCGATATCATGGTCTCGTTCAAGACCGACCGTTGCTTCGATGATGACTGTACCGCTCTGGTCTATTTTGAGGGCGGAAAACAAAAGCTTAGTCTGCGCAATGGCGGAACGATGAACTGCGAAGGGTTGTTCCATTTTATTTTTCGTAATGGGCCTACTGTCAATTACCAGCTAAAGAAAATGGCAACGATGTCCATTAGTCATATGGTTTTTACGGATCGTAATGGAAAGACCATTCCCGTTACGCTCAGTGTTCAGCAGCAAGAAAAGCTGCGCAATGCCCTTCGCTGTTTTACCGAGGAGGCGCCCAAGCTAGTACAACAGCAGTAGCTGGGTTTTACCCCGGCAATAACTCGTTAGCGGGGCTCAATACCATCCGCCTGCCTTCAGGCGGGCAGCTAGTTTCACAAAAAAGCCCCTCCAAACGGAAGGGCTTTGCAAATTAGTTTTGGTCGTTGATCAGTAGCGGTAATGTTCAGGTTTGAAAGGACCTGTTTTGCTAATACCCAGGTACTCGGACTGTGGTGCTGTCAACTCATCTAACTCAACACCGATCTTAGAAAGGTGCAGTCGGGCTACCTTTTCATCGAGATGCTTGGGCAATACATATACCTTATTCTCGTAGTTCTTGTGGTTGATCCATAGTTCGATCTGCGCCAAGGTCTGGTTGGTAAATGAATTACTCATTACAAAAGAGGGGTGACCGGTGGCACAACCCAGATTGACCAGACGACCTTCGGCCAGGATGATGATGTCGTTTCCTTCTACATTATAAATATCTACCTGGGGTTTGATGGTGTCTTTGGTATGACCATAGTTCGTATTGAGCCAGGCAATGTCGATCTCGATATCGAAGTGGCCAATATTGCAAACAATGGCTTTGTCTTTCATCAGCTTGAAGTGAGCGCCCGTAATCAGGTCGCGGCAACCAGATGCGGTTACGATGATGTCGGCCTCCTTAACGGCATCGATCATCTTCTTTACTTCAAATCCGTCCATGGCAGCTTGCAGTGCGCAAATAGGATCGATCTCGGTAACGATCACGCGGCAACCGGCACCGGCCAGCGAAGCAGCAGAACCCTTACCCACATCTCCATAACCGCCTACCACGGCGATCTTTCCGGCCAGCATTACATCGGTGGCACGACGGATGGCATCGACGAGCGATTCTTTACAACCGTATTTGTTATCGAATTTCGATTTCGTGACAGAGTCATTTACATTGATGGCGGGCATGGGAAGTGTTCCTTTGGCTACGCGCTCATACAAACGGTGTACCCCGGTGGTAGTTTCCTCAGAGATGCCCTTAACATGCTGAGCGAGTTCGGGAAACTTGTCGAGTACCATATTGGTCAGATCTCCTCCGTCGTCGAGGATCATGTTAAGCGGTCTTTCCTTGCTGCCGAAGAATAACGTTTGCTCAATACACCAGTCGGCTTCTTCGATGGTTTGACCTTTCCAGGCAAATACACCGATACCGGCAGCGGCAATGGCAGCGGCGGCATGATCTTGCGTAGAGAAGATGTTACAAGAGCTCCATTTTACTTCGGCGCCCAGCGCTACGAGTGTTTCGATCAGTACAGCCGTTTGAATGGTCATATGAAGACAACCGGCTACGCGCGCACCTTTCAAAGGTTGAGCGGCTCCGTATTCGGAACGAAGAGCCATCAGACCTGGCATCTCTGCTTCGGCCAAACGTATTTCTTTACGACCCCATTCCGCTAATGAGATATCGGCCACTTTATAGGGCAAGCTAAAATCAATGGATTGCGTTAAGGTAGACATGGTACTTTTTTAAATTGATTGGCCGCAAAGCTATATCATATTTAATTAATAAACCAATTGTAAGGCCACTATTAAAGCTGCACTACCATTATGTAGTCGTTCATGTAATAACCATTCCCTACGGCTATATCGACCTCTTCTCGTATATGATAACCCATGGCCTCATAGAAATAGCGAGCCTTGTTTTGTCTGTTGACTTGTAATTCAATGGATTGCCCTTGTTGAGCTTTGATGTGCTCTTGTAGGTAAGATAAAAAGTCACGACCGGCTCCTTTGCCCTGTGTCTCAGGCAGCACATAAAGTTTGTGGAGTTTATAGTGATGCTGCTGTACTTGTTGGTAAGAAGCGTAACCTACGGGCTTATCCTTATCGAACAAAAGTAAAAACCGACAACCTTCTTCCATTTGCCTTTGTAAGGAGGCGGGGCTATACATCCATTCCATCATGTAGTCTAACTGGTCTTTAGCGAGGATGGGAGCATAGGTGGCCGGCCAGATCGCTGCACACAAGGTTCGAATCAGCTCAATATCTTGAACGCCGGCATCCCTTACCGTATAAGGGGAGGGTATCATCAGTTGTTGTTTCGAATTCGGTTGAAGAGACCTTTTTTCTTGGCGGGCTCCTCTTTGGGCGCACCAATGGGAGTACCTTTAGGAGTAGTGGCGGGGCTGCTTTTAGTGGTGGTATCTTTTTTAATCGGGGCAGCAGGTTTTTTCTCTTCTTCTGTAACGGGTGTCGACTCGGGTCCGATGTACTCGGAAGGCTGCAAATTGTAATCTTCTTCGCTGCCTACCCCCATGTCTTGTCCTTGAGCGCCCGGACTATTCTCCTCGGCACCGAGCAAGATATCGGCACTGTTGATATACTGGCCCATTTCGGCAGGTACCACAAAACGGGCTTCTTTTTCAATACCGGTCTTTGCATCGGACAAGACTTTGCCGAGAAAGAATTCACAAATGGGCCTAGCCATCCGAGAGCCCTCTCCTTCGTTACGAATAAACTGATCATCGAAACCGACCCACGAGCCCACCAGCATTTGCGGGGTAAAGCCAATGAACCAGGCATCGGCGTTGTCGTTCGTGGTCCCTGTCTTTCCGCCCATTTCGGCCGCTCCCACGCGCCCACGCATGCCGGCGGCGGTGCCGATATCAACGGCTCCCTGCATCATGCGGGCCATGGTATAGGCGGTGGCCTCACTAATGACCTCTTTTCGGTTGACGCTAAAGTCGAATCGCTTGATGACATTTCCATTCCGGTCTTCGATCCGGCTGATGGCAAAGGGTTTGGTAGAGAAGCCCCTTCCGGCAAAAATGGTATACCCCCACAGCATTTCATAGAGAGAAAGATCGCAGGTGCCCAGTGCCACGGAGGGATAGGGGTCAATGGGAGTAGGAATGTTGAGTCGGGCCATGAACTCGGAGAATTGTTGCGGCCCCACTTGTTTCATGATGTAAGCAGTTGCACAGTTCTTGGAAAAGGCCAAGGCAGAGAGCATCGATCCGGCTCCGCCTTTGCATTCTTTGCTGGCTGGGACCCATCCGCTTCCGGGAAAATATTGGGCCTCGTTGGGTAACGGTGTCTCCGGTGTAAAGCCTCTTTCTTCTACCGCCTGCGTGTATAATAATGGTTTGATGGTTGAACCTACTTGTCTTTTTGTTTTGATGTTGACGTGGTCGAACTTGAAGGTTTTAAAATTTATACCGCCCACCCAGGCCCTGATCTCGCCGGTCACGGGATCCATGGCCATAAAAGAAGCTTGCTCCATCTGGCGATGGTATTTGATGGAGTCAAGTGGTGTCATTACGGTATCCTTTTCTCGTTTTGCGTTCCAGGCAAAGACGCGCATGGTTGTTTTTTCGGTAAAGCTGGCCCTGATCTCCTCTTCGCTTAGCCCCTCTTCTTCTAGATTGCGCCAGCGATCGGAATCCTTCATGGCCCTTTCAAGGATACTTTCTTTGCCTTGCCAGAGCTTTCCACTTTTTACCGAGGCCCGGTTATTTACATTTTTTTGCAACATGGCCATATGTTGGGCCATGGCCTCTTCGGCATATTGCTGCATCTGTACATTGATGGTGGTGTAGATCTTGAGACCATCATTATAGATACTATAGGGTTCTCCATCGGGGCGCGTCAGGTCTTTGAGCGCTTCTTTGATCTCCTCTTTTAAGATCTCCCTGAAATAAGGAGCATACCCCGTGTTCTCATCCATCTTTCTATAGTTGAGCTCTATGGGCTTTACCTTCAGTGCAAGCGCCTCTTCGGCACTGATCTTGTTATTGACCTCCATTTGCCCGATCACCACATTGCGACGATCGAGTGCGGCCTTTGGGTTGCGCACAGGATTGTACAGCGTGTTGCCCTTCAGCATTCCGATCAGCAAGGCGGCCTCTTCGAGTTGAAGCCGGTCCGGTTCCTTTTGAAAAAAGGTTCGGCTGGCGTTACGAATACCATAGATGTTGTTCCCGAAGGGAACCACATTCAAGTACAGGGTGATGATCTCTTCTTTGGTAAAATTGCGTTCGAGTTTTACGGCGATGATCCATTCTTTTAGTTTTTCTATCACCCGCCAGGCTTTGTTTCGACTTCCCTGCGCCAGCAGTGCCTTGGCCAGCTGTTGGGTGATGGTGCTGCCGCCTCCATCCGATCCGAGGGTCACTACGGCTCGCAGCGTAGATTTGAAATCTATCCCGCTGTGATTATAAAAGCGCTCATCTTCGGTGGCGATCAGTGCATCGATCGCATAGCGCGACAGATCGCGGTATTTGACATTGCTACGATTGCCCCGCTCGGTGTAGTACTTGCCCATAAGGGTTCCATCTTGGGCATATACTTCGGAGGCCTGAAGGATGGAAGGGTTTTCTAACTCTTGCAGCGATGGCATCTTACCGAAAAGACCGAAATTGGCTAACAAGATCAGTAAAAAGAGGGCGATCATTCCTCCGGCAAACAACCGCCAGAAAGCTCGAACCGAGGGTTTCATACTGCTAAGTTAGGGGCTGTTTTTGTTAAGAAAGTCTTTGTACGATCCTAAATCTTTCCGTTGATTAAGCAGCTCCAGGTTATTGGCAGAGATGATCATCCAGAAAAATTGCGAAGCTTCCAGCCAAGGCGCAATATCGGTTCGCATCTTTGACTGCACTCGCTCTTTGTATTGGTTGGCCAAGCCCGCATCGGCAAAGGGAGCGACCGATAAGAACCGAGTGGTGTCAGCGAAGGGTTGCAGCGTTGTGACCAGTGCATTGCCCATATAATTTTCGCGATTGAACCGGTTCAGTGCGTTCTTGGTTTCGTTGACCAGTGACAAGTCTACCTTAGAGAGTACCAGCACGGCCAGGTGAGGGCCCTTGTCATTCTTTATAAAGTCGAAAGCACCGGGATTGCGCGTGGCGGCCGAGGTTGTTTGGCCAACCGCCGCAAGCCTGTCGGGAGCCACGGCCGGGGCTTGTGCGGTCTGGGTCGGTAATGTCAGGGAAGCTTCCAGTCCGGCGCGATTACCCAGCGCCTCTATAAGCGCAAGGGCCTTATTTTTTAAAGGATGATCAGGGAACTGTGTGCTCAATTGGGACAATAATCTGATCGCAGTAGAATCTTGTCGCTGCTGAATGTAGTAGATTGACTCGATATATAGC
>JBJTFT010000073.1:0-3981 GCA_046093525.1 Sphingomonadales bacterium
CTAAACCCCCATGCCGGAGACGAAGGACTGATCGGAAAAGAAGAGGAGACCCTCATTCGCCCTGCGATCAAAGAGGCCAAGAATAACCATATGCTAGTGGTAGGCCCTTATAGTGCCGATGCATTTTTTGCCCGGCGCAGCTTTGAGCAATTCGATGCAGTGCTGGCCATGTACCATGACCAAGGACTGATTCCATTTAAAACGCTGGCGAGTGGCGAAGGCGTTAACTATACTGCTGGGCTGCCTGCCGTGCGCACCTCGCCCGATCATGGAGTGGCTTTTGATATAGCCGGAAAAAATAAAGCCGACAACAGTTCTTTTTTAATGGCCTTGTTCGAGTGTATCGACATCATCAACAGAAGAAAGGGCTACGCCGAGAACAGAAAAAATCCACTGCGTAAAGCCTCGCGGGCTATGCTGGCCAATGCAAAAGATGAGGCGATCGAGGATTGATGGTTAATCATCGAAACAACGAAGCCGGCAATCCCTTGTTTAAGGTATACGATTGGTATTGAATCAGCACTTTTCCTTTTTGGGGTAAACCACTTGCTTTAGGCGTACCGTTATCGTAGTCGAGTGTGGTGCCCTTAGGCAATTTATAATCTCGGGTATTAAACTCCATAGCAACCTCCGAGGGCAAACCACACCAGCTGTAGCTGCCGTATTTCATTTTTATCGAGTAAGTACCGCTCTCCTTAGTGCTTACTACCGATCGGCGAACAAGCAGTTGCATTGGGTCGATATACAGTGTGGCACGCGTAATAGATTCTTCTTCGGAAAGTGGAAAGATCTTAACCACACTACATTGTACCCCGTCTACATTTTCGGTACCCGATAGTACCGCTTCGAAATTAGTTAGCCCCAAAACATTATTCATGTTGATGTGCACCGTTCCTTTAGGAATAAAAGAAATTCCCTTTTCGTTCTTAACCAGCAGCTGATCTGGCTTTCGGTAATACACGGTTACTTGCGACACCGGCGCCTTGATAAATATCACATTGGTCACCAGCCGGGCTCGAGCACTATAATCGCTGACCAGATCATATTTCTTTTTTACGCTTTGCAGCAATAGGACCGCTGCGGGGTCACTGTCCACTAACTTTATCGTAGCCGAATGACCGGCTAAGACAGCCACAGTCATGGCCATTAACGAAAACAACACAAGAATTATTTTTTTCATAACTGATCGTACTAACATCAACTTAAAATATCTTTTTTTCTAAAGGCCCATACGGCAGCTGACATAAAAAGAACGATGTATCCCAATAGTATGGCGCCACTCTTGACCAGTGCGATCGGATTTTCAATAGAACCCGGAATGGTTACTCCATCGGCCGATTTCTCTACATAAAAAAATCCTTTCCAGCCCAGCATGTGCGTGGTAAACGACCAGGGATTGATGGTCTGCTCAAAGACCGGCACCTTTAATTGCTGTAAAATAGTAAAGACGATCACAATGCAGACCGTAGCCACAATGGGACCCAGGGAGTTCTCGGCAAACACCGAAAGAAGAACCGAAAGCGCAGCGATCATTATCAAGGCCAGGGCGGCAAAAAAGAATGCAGCTATAAAACGCCATACGACATCGGTATTACTAATAATGTGCAGATCGGTCTCTTTAAATACCACCAGATCGTTAGCACCAAATAGTAACAAACTTCCTACGAGTGCAAACAAGGCCATCCAGAGTAAGAGTAAAATAACGTAGACAGCACTAGCGGCAAATTTTGCCAATACCAGCTCGGTACGGGTCACCGATTTGGTGGCTAGCATCCGCAGGGTACCGCTATTGGCCTCGCCTGCGATCATATCGCCGGCGATCAGTGCCACGAGTAAGGGCACATGCACTAAAATAATATGCAAGACCGCCACACAAACAAAATAACCATTTAGTATGCCTCCGAAAGGAATCTCGAACGTATCGGTCTGGCTATCGGTAAAAAATAGAATAAACTCATTACCATTCACCTTTAAGGCAAATTGAATCAGCAAAATAATAAGTGCAATGGCACCAAACGCGATAAACGTACGCGGGCGGCGAAAGATCTTGAATAATTCTATACGCAATACCTCAAAAAACATCATTGACCGGTTAGTGATAAAAAATAAGCCTCTAAGAAATATCGATGAGAGGGAAGCTGCTGTACATCAAGCGCTGTGGCCTTTTGTAAAATTGTTTGCATGCTCGCTTCCATCAGTTTTTTCCCTTTGTCTATGATCAAGACTTGATCGGCGATCATTTCTATTTCGCTGAGCAAATGAGACGACACGATGATGGTCTTGCCCTGCTCGCGACTCAGGTGCAGTATAAGCTGTCGCATATCGGCAATTCCTTGCGGATCGAGGCCGTTGGTCGGTTCGTCAAGAATAAGCAGATCGGGATCATTAACGAGTGCACAAGCCAGGGCCAGTCGTTGACGCATCCCTTGCGAGTAGGTACCCACCCGGCTGTTTAGTCGAGCGCCTAATCCAACCATATTCAATAACTCTTTCAACTTGCTTTCTTGCGGGCGCACCCCGCTTAACCTAGAAAAAATGCGAAGGTGTTCCAGCCCATTCAGGTATTTATAGAGATCAGGCTTCTCTACAATGGCTCCCACTTTAGAGAGAATCTCATAACGATGTTTGGCAAGGGGCATTCCAAATAACGTGATCTCTCCGGCCGTAGGGTTGATCAGCGTCAGCAACATGCGAATAGTGGTAGACTTACCGGCCCCGTTTTGTCCCAGAAAGCCATAGACCGAACCGGCCAGCACCGAAAAAGAAAGATCATCGACCGCCGTAAGCTCGGCAAATCGCTTGGTGAGTCCTTTTACGTCGACTACGGGTGCCATACACTAGTAACAAACGTAGTGTTGATAAGTTTCGATGCCGTAACGAAAAAATCCTCCGCTGGCGAAGGATTTTAACAGGAAAGAAGATCGTCGATTATTTCTTGTACTGAGGAATCAGTCCATTGGCCAACTCGACCATTTTCTTGATACCATCCTCAGGCAGATTTCCATTTTTGAATTCGGCCAGCACGTCGGAGAGTTTGTTTTCCATCTCCATCAAGAAATGCTCTTCGAAATCTTTTACCTTACTAACCGCTACTTCTTTGAGCAGTCCGTTAGTACCCAGGTAAATAATGGCTACCTGCTTTTCTACGGCAAAAGGAGTGTACTGGGCTTGCTTAAGCACCTCTACGTTACGGGCTCCTTTATCAATTACATTCTTGGTAGCGGTATCGAGATCACCTCCAAACTTAGAGAAGGCTTCGAGCTCGCGATACAGGGCCTGGTCGAGCTTAAGGGTACCCGCTACTTTTTTCATTGACTTGATCTGGGCATTACCTCCTACACGACTTACCGAGATACCCACGTTGATGGCAGGGCGAATACCGGAGAGGAATAAATTCGTCTCTAAGAATATCTGTCCGTCGGTAATAGAGATTACATTGGTAGGAATATACGCCGAAACGTCACCGGCCTGTGTTTCGATAATGGGCAGCGCGGTTAGCGATCCGCCTCCTTTGATCAGATGGCGAATACTATCGGGAACGTCGTTCATATTCTTAGCTACGTTATCATCATTGATCACCTTGGCAGCACGCTCCAGCAAACGACTGTGCAAATAGAATACGTCTCCGGGGTATGCCTCACGTCCGGGAGGGCGACGCAGCAGCAGCGATACCTCACGATAGGCCACCGCCTGCTTAGACAAATCATCGTAGATGATCAAGGCAGGACGACCGGTATCGCGGAAGAATTCTCCAATGGCCGCACCGGCAAAGGGAGCATAGAACTGCAACGGAGCAGGATCAGAAGCAGAAGCCGCTACGATGATGGTGTAATCCATGGCACCGTTATCCTGTAAGGTCTTCATAACACCGGCAATGGTAGAGGCCTTTTGTCCAATGGCCACATAGATACAGTAAACAGGCTTGCCGGCTTTGTAAAATTCTTTTTGATTGATGATGGTATCGATACAGATAGCGGTCTT
>JBJTFT010000074.1:0-12906 GCA_046093525.1 Sphingomonadales bacterium
GAACTACTGTAAAACCCGTAAGCTTGAGCGCCTCGGCCGTTTGGGTAATGAACCGATGCATGGTAGCATCTTTTTCTACGATGGTAAGCTCCGCCACGCCCCTGGAAGCTAATTCGTAGCTGATGCTGCCGGTACCTCCAAACAGGTCGAGGGTTTTGATGGTCTCGAAATCAAGCCGGTTTTGGAGCATATTAAAAAGCCCCTCTTTGGCAATATCCGTTGTGGGGCGCGTATGGGGCATATGCGGGGGTGGCGTAAATCGTCTTCCGCCATGCTCCCCTCCTATAATGCGCATAACAAAAGGTCGTTAAGCGTGGTAAAATAATTCTGCGGAAAAGAAAGATCGTCTGCCATAAAACCGGCCTCTCGCAACTCTACCTGTGTAAAGTATTGCCATAACTCCTTGTAGAGGGCCGAGTCTTGCTCAAATAATCCGGTCAGTACTACCGAGACCTCGACGGGACTCACCAGTTGCGCCTCGCATATCGAAAGCAAATAGTAAAGAACATCGGCAGGACTGGCATAAGGATAAGTCTGAAATAGCTGCAGGCGAGTATTCTTAAGCAACAATACCCGAAAAGTCTCCATACCGATATCGATAAGCAATTTGCCGGCTGCCCCGCTTTGTCCGGCGGTATCGAGTGCCAATTTGAAGGCATGACGTACACGAGCTCCGTCAAAGCGAGACAAGCACCCCTGCAGCAATACCGCTGGCAACGTGTATCCCAATTGCAACTGCCATTCGGCCATCGTTTCGGTCTTAAATACGGCCGTATTATCAAAAGGGAAAAGGGACTGGTGCAATGCCTGCAGTTTTTTTTCTTCGTACCCGGCTACCGGAAGTACAGACAAGTTTTGCATGTCAAAAGCGATCTCTACCCCTTGCTGCGGGCTAAGCCATTTGTCGAATATACCCATTAATTGATCGAAAGATGACTGATTCCAATTAGCTATTTGCAAATACCCCAATGCCAGTAATTGGCCTTGTTGGCGATCTTTTAGGGCATAAGAGGCGTATCGATCTCCTAATTGAAGCGCCAGCAACGTATCGGAGGCAGCTGGTGCAGCGGACTGGTAGGTAAACAGCTGTTGTAGCGATGAGTCCTTATCGTTCGATTCCATTGCTGCAATAATAGAGAAAATTTATTTATCGTAGGTTTGTATACCACTCATGGCCCCTTCCTCTCTTCCGTCTCTCCAGTTCGAGAATTCTCGCCGGCAAATCATTCGGATGGCACTGCCCATCAGTATGGCCATTTTTATTCCCCAGCTGAATTTTGTCATCAACAATATATTTCTAGGACATTATCTCAAAGACAGCATGGCACTGGCCGTGGCGGGCATCACCGGCGTTTATTACCTGATCTTTGCCGCCATCGGATACGGGCTTAATAATGGGCTGCAGACCCTTATTGCCAGAAGGGCGGGAGAAAATCGCCCCGAGGAGATCGGAAAACTATTTACCCAGGGAATTTGGGTAGGGCTGGCGCTGGCCGCGGTCGGGATCGCTGCCACTTACCTGTTGACCCCTTATGTCTTTAGCCTGATCTTGCGCGATCCCCTCGTTCTGCAAAAGGCCCTTGACTTTTTGCAGATCCGTATTTGGGGGCTTGTCTTCTTATATGTTTACCAATTGCGCAATGCCTTGCTGGTTGGCACCAATCAAAGCCGCTACCTGGTGGCAGGAACACTGGCCGAAACAGTAGCTAATGTACTTTTTGACTACCTGTTCATATTTGGAGTGGCCGGATTTCCAGAGCTGGGATTCGAAGGGGCGGCCTATGCCTCTGTACTTGCCGAATTTATCGGCATGTTCGTTATCTATATCGTTATTCGCTACAAAGGGATCGCTCAACGATTTAAGCTATTTAACGACCTCTCGTTCAGTTCCGAAAATAATAAACTCATTCTCTCGGTATCGGCGCCGCTCATGTTTCAGCATGCGATCAGCATCATCAGCTGGCAATATTTCTTTTTGCTGATTGAACATCACGGCGCCATGGCCATGAAGGTCTCTAACATAATGCGCAACATCTTTGGCCTGTTCGGATGTTTTTCGTGGGCCTTTGCCGCTACCACCAATGCCATGGTAAGCAATTTGATCGGGCAAGGCAAACAAGACGAGGTGATTCCGCTCATCAAAAAGATCATTCAATTAAGCGCCGGAAGTATTTTGATCATCGCTATCTTACTCAACCTGTTTCCCCAACCCTTCATTGCGCTCTTTGGTCAAGACCAGGCCTTTACCGAAGCGTCAGTACCGGTTTTGCGGGTGGTATCGCTGGCCTTGTTGATGATGTCTTTTTCTACCGTTATGCTCAACACGGTTACGGCTTCGGGTAATACCCGTATTACATTTTACATAGAGGCCTTGTCGATTCTGTTCTACTGTGCCTATGTGTATGTAACCTGCGAGTACTTCTTCTTACCCATCACATACGGATGGATGAGCGAGTGGCTCTATTGGATATGCTTATTTACCCCCTCTTTTCTTTACGTGCAAAGCGGACGCTGGAAAAATAAAAAGATCTGACCGCATTGGTCTTACATCAATGCAAGCCGGCCGCACTCAGGTATCGCTCCGCGTCGAGGGCGGCCATACAACCACTTCCCGCAGCCGTTACGGCCTGGCGATAGATCTTGTCTTGTACGTCACCGGCGGCAAAGACACCCTCTCGGTTAGTACGGCTGCTTCCTGCTATGGTTTTAATATACCCCGCCTCGTCCATTTCTAGCCAGGGTTTAAAGATGTCTGAATTAGGTTGATGACCAATAGCCACAAAAAAAGCACTCACCGCAATAGTGGTCTTTTCGTTTGTCTGGTTATTGACGATGCGAACGCTGTCCACTTTTTTATCGCCCAGTATTTCGTCAGTTTCGCTATTCCAGTAAATAGTGATATTAGAAGTGCTTTTTACTCGCTCCTGCATCACCTTACTGGCTCGCATTTCACCGCGGCGAACGATCATATGCACCCTGGAGCAGATCTTGGAGAGATACAAGGCCTCTTCTGCTGCAGTATCACCGGCTCCGACAATGGCTACCTCTTTTCCTTTAAAGAAAAATCCGTCACACACAGCGCAGGCACTCACACCAAATCCATTGAGTCGTTGCTCACTTTCCAGACCCAGCCACTTGGCCGAAGCTCCGGTGCAAATAATTACGCTGGCGGCCTCGATCCATTTCTCATCATCGATCTGCACCTTATGCAAGGGCCCGGTAAAATCTACGTTGGTCGCCAGCCCATAGCGAATATCAGCTCCCATGCGGGCGGCTTGTTTTTCGAAGTGTACCATCATCTCAGGACCTTGAATTCCTTCGGGATAGCCGGGATAATTCTCTACTTCGGTGGTAATGGTTAGTTGGCCGCCGGGTTGAATGCCTTGATAAAGCACAGGCTTAAGACCCGCCCGACTGGCATAGATAGCGGCTGTGTAGCCCGCTGGGCCCGATCCGATGATAAGACAAGATATGTGTTCGCTGGTTTCCATAGTCAACCTATTGTTGCAATGCCAGCAAATTTAGGGCATTATTAGCGGGGAATAATAACCGTTCGGAATTGGGCCGCATAGCCACCAAAGTATCCCAATGCGTTTCCGGATATATTGCTCAGCACGTTGGTGGGCGAAGAAAAGGGGTTGCCAATACTGGCATAGTTGAACTCTACCGTTCTCCAAAAGTCGTAGGTCGCCTTATCGATATTGCAAAGTTTTAGCGTAACCGTATCTCCCCGGTTAAAAAAGTTATATCCTTCTTCGGGTTGCCCATCGCGTATAATGCCCCGCTCTACTTGCACTTCGTAACTGGTTCCATCAATAACCTGATCGTCGTATACCGAGTTTAGGCCGGGCAAAAAGGGGCCATTGTTTTGTTTCGTGTAGTATCGAATATAATCGCCGTAGCCTGGCCGATCGGTGGCACGCACATACAGCGCCACTTTGCCCGCCGGATTGTCGGGAGGGGCCGGCCGCCAAAATACCGAATCGATCCGGCGCGTCAGCTCGGGTATGGTGGTTTGAGCCTGATAAGTTTTACCCTGCCAGCGGATGGTTAGCGAATAGCGCTGCTGCAAAGCGCCCCGTAAAAAAAGTGCAGGTGTCGTGCTATCGACCGTGTAGTAGTAACCAAGCGACTGTCCAGCCAGTATAGATCGATATCCTTTTAACGGATAAACGACACCATTATGGGTAACAGTGACAGTGGCATCGGTAATAAAAGAAGTGGCTAGTTGAGAAGGACGCAGCGTATCAAAAAACGGTAAACTCTTAGATAAGATGACCAGTGGAGGTTGTCCATTCTCGATGGTAGCCTCGACCACTAACTTGGGTTCAGTCTCAAGGAGAGTAAAGTCAATATCCCTCTCGCAGGAGGCAAAAAGAAGGATAACCAAGAGGTAAGCGATCCGAAACGGCATGCATCAATAACCCAAAAGCGGGTAATTTGTTCTGCTCGCAAAACAAGTTGAAAAAAAGTTACCCCAAATAGGCTTTGAGAGCGCTACTGTAACGGGCCTTTTGAAGGCGCTTAATGGCCCTTTCTTTGATCTGACGGATACGCTCTTTAGTAAGGTCGTATTTCTGCCCGATCTGCTCGATAGTAACGCCATTTTCTCCATCTAATCCGAAATAAGCATTTACGATCTCGGCTTCGCGCGGAGACAGCGATTTCAATACCCTGCGAATCTCGTTGCGCAAGGAATCTTTCATCACATCATCGTCGGTATCGTCACTTCCCTCGAGCAGATCGCCCATGGCCACGTCTTCGGCTTCGTGCACAGGCGCATCGAGCGATGTATGACGGGTATTGCTCTGAAAGATGTTATTGATCTCGGTCTCACTCATCTCCAATAACTCGGCCAACTCTTCGGTAGAGGGTTCACGTTCGTGTTCTTGTTCAAAGGCCATATAGGCCTTATTGGCTTTGTTGTAGGTACCGATCTTATTTTGAGGTAACCGAACCAAACGGCCCTGTTCTGCCAATGCTTGTAAAATAGATTGACGGATCCACCATACAGCGTACGAAATAAATTTAAAGCCCTTGGTCTCGTCGAAACGTTGGGCCGCTTTGATAAGTCCGAGGTTACCTTCGTTGATAAGATCGCTCAGCGAAAGCCCCTGGTGTTGGTATTGCTTGGCTACCGAAACCACGAAACGCAAATTGGCCTGCACCAGCTTGTCGAGCGCGCGTTGTGAATCGACCGGATTGCGATTGAACATTTTGATTCGCTGGGCGAGCGTCGTCTCCTCTTCGGGAGTGATCATCGAAATTTTTGAGATCTCCTGTAAGTATTTTTCTACCGCTTGCGAGTCACGGTTGGTTATCTGGGTAGCGATCTTTAGCTGCCGCATTTAGGAAATGTTTTGTTAGGGGTAAAAAATGAGCCCAATTAGCCTTCTACAGAGTGCAAATGTAACACAAAAAAAGGGTAAAAACCAGTTAAAAAACGAGCCCTTGCCTCGTTAGCGAGATGAGGCCGTACGGCGGCTTTGCCGGATAAATAACAACAGCCCGGCTGCCATCAAAAAAGAGGCGATCAATTCGGCCTGGGTAGGATGAATTCCCAGTAGATCCATCTTGACATTTACTCGAATTTTTTCTATAACAAAACGCTCTAATCCATTTAATATCAAATACAAAGAAAAAATTTGACCCGTAATTTTAAACCGCTTACGAACGGCCCACAACACCCCGAACAAACCGATACAGGCAAAGGCCTCATACAGAGGAGCCGGATAAACCCCTGCCGGAAGCTGGCTGCAAAATGGTCCAATGCACCCGGCGATGGGCACGCCCTCTTCGATCACGTTATGTGGATACGCATAAGACCAGGCCCAATCGGGCAGAAAGGATGGCTTGGCAGCCAGATCGCTGACTATCCCCCAATCGCCGTCGCCGGCCACATGACAGCCAATTCGACCAATGCCATAGGCCAGCATCAGAGCCGGTGCCACTGCGTCGGCCAGGGCTAAAAACCCGATCTTATGCTTGCGGGCATAAATACCAATGGCGATCGCGGCACAAATAAGACCTCCGTACATGGTGAGTCCGGCAGGCGAAAAAATATAAGCAGCGGGATCTTGTAAAAAGTAGCTCCAGTTCTCAAAAATATCGAACAGCTTGGCACCGGCCAGACCAAACACTAATGCAAGCATCGTGATCTCTCCTACCCTGTCTTGTGGCCAAATACGAATGAGGCGCTTTTCGGGTTTATCGAGTTTTTCTTTATTCTTTTCCCACCACTTTACGCCGGCAAAAAAAAGTCCGAGTAAGAGACCGGCAGCAGGACTTCCCTGCGACGAGAAAATAAAGCCCTGCGGATCTTGCATGGTCGCTTCATCCAAAAAAAACAAAGCCACCACCTTAAAGCCCAGCAAATACCCCAACCCAAAATTGGTGCCCAGATCGACCCAGGTAGCCGGCTGTCCTATAAGAATGGATGTCTCGCTAGGGGTAAACAAACCCTGTCCACTCTTTCTTTTTAATTCTTGCGTCAGTACATAGGCCGCTGTTAAAAAAGCGATGGCCACAAAAAAGCCAAAACTATTTACAAAACGAAGCACCGGCCAGTCCAGACCCAGCAGATCTTTAAAGGCGTAATAGAGGTTAGGATACATAAGGAGTTGTTGCGCTTAATTGCAATGCTGCTCGAAAGCTCCGATCAGGTTTTGGGCGATCATATGGGCCGATCTGCCCTCGATCATATGTCTTTCGATGTAGTGCACCAACTGTCCATTCTTAAAAAGAGCAATGGCCGGAGAAGAAGGAGGATAGGGCAAAAGATGTTGTCTGATGGCCCCTACCGCTTCGGTGTCGAAGCCTGCAAAGCTGGTGGTTAGAAAGTCTGGCTTCTTAGCAGCTTGCGAAACGGCCATCAAAACACCCGGACGTGCGGTACCGGCGGAGCAGCCACAAACGGAATTGATCATAACGAGCGTGGTTCCTTCTTTGGACAATTGTTGATCGACGGCTTGGGTAGACAATAGTTCAGAAAAGCCTTTTTCGGTCAGCTCCTCTTTCATGGGTATTACGATTTCGGCAGGATACATGGTGTTAAACTTTAGAGTGCAAAAATAATCAGAAACAAGGGTACTGCGCCTCGAAATTCTTTTAACAAAACGAAAACAACAGTTTACTACCCTTTATACGTTTAATGATACAAGATTCTTTCTCATAAGCAGTTGGTTTTGGTTTACAACCCCTCGTTTCAACGAGGGGTTTTTTATTGCACCTCCGACCCTCTGGCTTATCCTGAAGGACTGGCGACTGGTCTGGTAGTTTGGTACTACGCTACATCCGGGGCCGCTTAATACCCCAATATCTTGAGCATGCTTTGGGCCGTCTGCTGCTTAGCATAGACCCAATCGACCAACTTTCCATTTTTGTCGTAGCCTACAATAACGTGTTTGGGCGATGGGATCAGGCAGTGTTTGATGCCACCGTAACCACTGATCTGGTCTTGATAGGCCCCGGTGTGAAAGAAGCCGACATAGAGCGGCTCATCTGTGCCGTTGGTCTTGGGCAAGAATACCTCGTTGATATGTTCTTCGGAGTCGTAGTAGTCGTGGCTATCGCAGGTAATGCCCCCCAGCACCACACGCTGATAATCCTGGTCCCATTTATTGACGGGGAGCATCAGGAACTTTTCTCCTATTCCCCAGGTATCGGGCAACGTGGTTATGAAAGAAGAATCGATCATGTACCAGGTTTCGCGGTCATTCTGAATTTTTTCTGCGATCACCTGGTAAATATGAGCCATGCTCTCTCCTACCGTGTAACTGCCGAATTCGGTAAAGATGTTGGGCATGGGCACCTTGGCCTTTTTGCAGGCCACCTTGATGTTTCGGACGATCTCATTGATCATAAACTGGTAATCGTACTCAAATCCCAAGGAGTGCTTGATCGGAAATCCCCCACCAATGTTTATCGAATCCAGTTCGGGACAGATCTTCTTTAATTGGCAATAGAGGTTAACGACTTTGTTGAGTTCGCTCCAGTAATAGATATCATCCTTAATGCCTTTATTCAAAAAGATGTGGAGCATCTTTAATTGAAACTTACTCTCGTATCCCTCTATGCGATCTACATAAAATTCGAGGATGTCTTTGGCGCGAATACCCAGGCGAGAGGTATAAAACGGAAAGTTGGGTTCTTCTTCGGCTGCCACACGAATGCCTAGCTTAAAAGGGACCTTTACGGAGTGCGCATACTCTTTTAACTCCTCCTTATTATCTAGCACCGGAATTACATTGGTAAAACCCGAATTCAACAACTGGGCTATACGACGTGTGTATCCCTTTTGCTTGAACCCGTTGCAAATAATGTGAATGTCCTTGGTGATCTTCTTTTTTGCATAGAGTTTCTTGATGATCTCAATATCGTAGGCATAAGACGTTTCAAGATGAATCTCGCTTTTGAGCGCTTCTTCTACCACAAAACTAAAATGAGAGCTCTTGGTGCAATAACAATAGTAATACTTGCCTTCGTACTTGTGTTTCTTGAAGGCGGCGGCAAACATGCTCTTGGCCTTCTTTATCTGCATGCCGATCTTGGGCAGGTAGGTAAGTTTTAACGGAGTGCCATGCTTAGCGATCAATGCCTTAAGGTCTAAGCCATTGAATGTAAGGTTCCCCTCATCCACTTCTATGCCCTCCTGAGGAAAATTAAAGGTTTGCTTGACCAGATCGTGATAAGAATTAGACATGCGGCAAAGGAGTTAATAGGTAAGAAAAGAGAGCAAAACTATTGTTTTCGTTAAAAATGAAGGGCATTTTTTCAAAACAAAAAACCCGCCGGGTTGGGCGGGTTTTGGCAGCGTTGTTTTTCAGCGCTTATTTTACTTCTTCGAAGGGCACATCTGTTACATCTTCGGTGGCCGCATTCGAGGCATTACCAGCACCGGGGCCCGCTTCCGGACCGGGCTGCGCGTTGCCTTGGGTAGCCTTGTACATATCCTCGCTGGCCGCAGTCCATGCGGCGTTAAGCGTGGCCATGTGAGCATCGATGCCGGCCAGGTCTTGCGCCTTGTGCGCTTCCTTTAATTTTTCGGCCGCTTGCTCAATGGCCGTTTTCTTTTCGGCAGGGATCTTATCACCATATTCTTTGAGCTGCTTTTCGGTCTGAAAAACCAATGAATCCGCCTGGTTGAGCTTTTCTACGCGATCCCGTTCGGCTTTATCGGCTGTTTCGTTGGCCTTGGCCTCTGCCTTCATCTTTTCTACTTCTTCTTTGCTCAGACCCGATCCGGCTTCGATATGGATCTTTTGCTCTTTGCCGGTTCCTTTATCCTTAGCGGTAACATGTAAGATACCGTTGGCATCGATGTCGAAGGTCACTTCGATCTGGGGCACTCCGCGGGGGGCAGGTGGAATACCATCGAGGTTAAAGATGCCCAGACTCTTGTTGTCTTTTGCCATGCTGCGCTCGCCCTGCAGTACGTGAATTTGCACACCGGGCTGGTTGTCGCTGGCGGTAGAGAACACTTCTGACTTCTTAGTCGGGATGGTGGTATTCGAAGGGATCAGGGTGGTCATAACACTACCCATGGTCTCGATACCCAGCGAAAGCGGAGTAACATCGAGCAGCAGTACGTCCTTTACCTCTCCGGTCAGTACGGCCCCTTGAATGGCAGCAACAACGGCCACCACCTCATCGGGGTTAACACCTCTGTTGGGCTTTTTACCAAAGAATTTTTCTACGATCTCTTGCACTTTGGGTATACGGGTCGATCCGCCCACCAAGATCACTTCATCTATTTGAGAAGTAGACAGACCGGCATCTTTGAGCGCGGCTTCGCAGGGCTTTAAACAGCGGGCAAACAAAGAGTCGGCCAGTTGTTCGAACTTGGCCCGGCTCAATTTTTTGACCAGGTGCTTAGGAACGCCATCAACGGCGGTGATATAAGGCAGGTTGATCTCCGTCTCGGATGAGGAACTTAGTTCTACCTTGGCTTTTTCAGCAGCCTCTTTAAGACGCTGTAGTGCCATGGGATCTTTGCGCAGGTCGATCGATTCATCTTTTTTGAATTCGTCGGCCAACCAATCCATGATCACTTTATCGAAGTCGTCTCCACCCAGGTGAGTGTCTCCATTGGTAGATTTTACCTCAAAGACGCCATCACCGAGTTCGAGCACCGAGATATCAAAGGTTCCTCCACCCAGATCGAATACCGCAATGCGGCGATCTGATTGGGCTTTGTCGAGACCATAGGCCAGGGCAGCGGCCGTAGGCTCATTGACGATACGTCTTACGTTGAGACCGGCGATCTCTCCGGCCTCTTTGGTAGCCTGACGCTGGGCGTCGTTAAAGTAAGCAGGCACCGTAATAACGGCCTCAGTTACTTCGTGACCCAAGTAATCTTCGGCGGTCTTCTTCATTTTCTGCAAGACCATGGCGCTGATCTCTTGCGGCGTATACAAACGACCATCGATATCGATACGAACCGTGTTATTATCTCCTTTGGCCACTTTGTAGCTCCAGTGGGTGATCTCTTCTCCCACTTCGTCGAAGCGACGACCCATAAAACGCTTGACAGAAGCGATAGTATTTTGAGGATTGGTGATCGCCTGGCGTTTGGCCGGGTCACCTACTTTACGTTCTCCGTTTTTGAGAAAAGCCACGATGGAGGGCGTAGTACGACGTCCTTCATCATTAGCGATTACGACGGGTTCATTGCCCTCCATAACAGAGACGCAACTATTGGTGGTACCCAGATCGATTCCAATTATTTTTCCCATGTTGATTAAATTTTAAAGATTCATACACTATTTGGCAATTGCCATGCCGTACTATCCAAACGTGCAATTTTGTCAGTTTAGGCAAAAAACTTGATTTCAAGGGGTTTATGGCTGACAGTATTGTCAGAGCCAAGGCTAATTTCAGGGCAATTTTGCAGTAGCCCTGAACGAGAAATTTCGCTGGGCCAGGTAACTGAAGGCCACCACAATTGTTACGGTTATTACTTGGGCCAGCACCGGATAGAGTAAGAAACGCTCCACCAGCACCTTCAACAAAATGTAATTGAGCAGCAGGTTGAACAAACAGACCATCAGGTAGCGAAATAGCTGAATTCGGCCTTTGAGCAAAGAGTCGGAGAATACCACAAATTTTGACATCAAGAAACCGACCGGAAAGGTAATGCAGAAAGAAAGCAACAACGAAGCGCTGTGTGGTTTGAATGCATAAAAAGGAAGCAACAGCGGCTGCCCCTTAAGTAAAAAAGAATAGCTGGCATAATAGACTAAAAAACCCAAGAGGGCATTCCCCCCACCCGAAGCGGCATAACGAAAGGTTTGCAACGATACCCAGCGTTTAAAGGGAGGATAAAAAAAATCAATGACGGTCAAAAGTAAAACGACCGCCGGTGCGGGTAACTTTTTCATGAATACGCAAAGTAAACCAATCAACAGCAATTGTCAAACTGCCTACCTTTGCCGCAATCATCAAAGACCGCATGCGCATTGTTGCACAAATAAAAGAATTGATAGCGGGTAGTCTCTCTGCGACGCTCGGACAGACCGCCACGGCCGATGCGCTGGTAGTCAATACCACCAAGCCGGAATTCGAAGGAGACTATACACTGGTTCTGTTCTCACTGGCCAAGCCGCTTAAGATGGCCCCCGAAAAACTGGGGGAACAACTGGGCGAAGCGTTGGTCATGCAACATCCTGACATGATTGCTCGCTTCAATGTCATCAAAGGATTTTTAAATCTTACCCTGACCGACTCTTTTTGGCTGAAATTCTTAGAAGCCCAGGCAGAACTCCCCACCCTGCGTGAAAATTGGCTGCAAGGAAAAAAGGTAATGGTCGAATACTCCTCTCCCAACACTAACAAGCCCCTCCACCTGGGGCATCTGCGAAATATTTTTCTGGGATGGAGCGTTGCCGAGATACTCAAGAACGCTGGCGCCGAGGTGATCAAGACCTGCGTGGTTAACGATCGCGGCATTCACATCTGTAAAAGCATGATCGCCTGGCAACTTTTTGCCAATGGCGCCACCCCTGGCTCCACCGGAAAAAAAGGGGATCATTTCGTAGGAGATTATTATGTAAGGTTCAACGATGAGTTAAAGCGACAAATAGATGAACTGATCGCATCGGGGCGTACCAAGCCAGAAGCCGAAAAAGAAGCTCCGATAATGAAAGCGACACAACAAATGCTGCTCGATTGGGAGGCTGGAAAACCCGAGGTGCTGTCGCTTTGGAATACCATGAATGGCTGGGTCTACGAGGGATTTGATCAAACCTATAAACAGATCGGAGCCGACTTTCAAAAGACCTACTACGAGAGCAAGACCTATTTGCTCGGTAAACAATTCGTTGCAGAGGGATTACAGCAAGGCATTTTCTTTACCAAAGAGGATGGCAGCACCTGGATCGATCTTACGAACGAGGGGCTGGATCAAAAATTGGTATTACGAGGCGACGGTACCTCCGTATACATCACCCAAGACCTGGGTTTGGCCCAAGAAAAATACAATGAGTTCACTTACGATCAAAGCATCTATGTGATCGCCGATGAGCAAAATTATCACATGAAGGTGCTGCAACTGATCTTACAAAAGCTGCAAAAACCGTACGCAAAGGGCATATATCACCTCAGCTACGGCATGGTAGAACTGCCCAGCGGTCGCATGAAGAGCCGCGAGGGAACGGTGGTGGATGCCGATGATATTGTAAGCGAAATGATAGCGGTGGCCAAGCGAAAGACCGAAGAATTGGGCAAGGTAAAAGATTTTACGGTCGATGAGCTGGAAGAACTTTACCGGATGCTGGCCCTGGGAGCCTTAAAGTTCTTTTTGCTGCGCGTGGACCCTAAAAAGAAAATGGTTTTCAATCCCGAGGAGTCGATCGACTTTCAAGGCTTTACGGGACCTTTTGTACAATACACCCATGCTCGTATCTGTTC
>JBJTFT010000075.1:0-3594 GCA_046093525.1 Sphingomonadales bacterium
AGGCACAGTAGATAATATCATGCGTTTTACATTGCTGCGAAGAATTGGCGATGTTCATCCTCTTACTACTGTTTTTGGTGTTATTGCCGGACTCAGCCTCTTTGGTTTTATTGGCCTCATCTTTGGCCCTTTGCTTATATCATTATTACTCTTGCTGATTCGGATCTATGTTAGTGAGTTCGTAAAAAAACAGCCTCGGCATTCATGAGCCGCTTTTCTGTACAAGACAGCCTCAATCTTTTTTCTAAGTTCACGCTTCGTCGTGCGTGGAATGCAGTTTCTGTATTGGCTAGCTATTATATAAGTAAGTATACCGGAAAAGCCATTCAGTGGGGATTGCCTATTTCAATCTCTATTGAGCCGACTACTTCTTGTAATCTTCGCTGCCCGGAATGCCCCAGTGGGCTTCGCTCTTTTACGCGCGATACAGGAATGCTGCAAACCGATTTTTTTAGACAGACCATCGACCAGCTGCATCGCGATCTGTTTTATCTGGTATTCTATTTTCAAGGAGAGCCTTATTTGAACCCTGCTTTTTTAGAGATGGTCCGTTATGCCTCGCAAAAAAAGATCTATACCGCCACTTCTACCAATGCGCATTATCTAACGGAAGAGAATGCGCGTCGCACTATCGAGAGTGGCCTCGATCGGTTGATCATCTCCATAGACGGAACTACACAAGAAGTCTACGAACAGTATCGGGTAGGGGGACAATTGCAAAAAGTACTCGACGGAGCCGCACGTGTGGTCAAGTGGAAAAAGGAGCTTCGCAGCAAAACCCCTTTTATTGTTTTTCAATTTTTAGTGGTGCGCCCCAATGAACACCAGATCGAAGAGGCACGTCAGTTGGCTCGCCGTATTGGCGTGGACGATATTTGGTTCAAGACCGCACAGATCTATGATTACGCGAATGACCCTCATCAACTCATTCCTACTCGCCAGTCCTATAGCCGCTACCGATCTACGCCCCAGGGCAATCAATTTAAAGGGCAACTAGCCAATCACTGCTGGCGCCTTTGGCACGATCCGGTCATTACCTGGAACGGACTAGTGGCACCTTGTTGTTTCGATAAAGATGCACAATATAAAATGGGCGATCTGCAACAGCAGTCTTTTGTCGAGATCTGGCGTAGCGAACCCTATCGTCAGTTTAGGGCCAAGATCCTAAAGGGGCGAAAGCAGATCGACATTTGTTCCAACTGCTCCGAAGGCACCCGGGTATGGGGAGACTAAGGTTTAATTGCTTTCGAATCTCGTAATTTTGTCACATGAAATTATCGTTGATCAACCTGTCGTTGCTTCTTTTTTTGTCCTTTGTTTCTTTAGCACAACCCAAGCATGAGTTCAGGGGGGTGTGGATTGCCACCGTAGCTAATATTGATTGGCCTAAAGGCGGCGTAACCGATCCGGTGCAACAGCGAACCGATTTTATCAGTATTCTCGACCAGCACCAGCGCAATGGAATGAATGCCATGATCGTGCAAGTGCGTCCGGCCGCCGATGCTTTTTATCCCTCATCGTACGAACCCTGGAGCGAGTTTTTGACCGGACAGCAGGGTAAAGCGCCCGTCCCGTATTGGGATCCGCTCTCTTTTATGATCGAAGAGACGCATAAACGAGGGATGGAATTTCATGCATGGTTAAATCCGTACCGGGCGGTACAAACCATCGGTAAGTCCTCTATCGCACCCGCTCATATTACCAAGATTCACCCCGAATGGTTTTTGACTTATGGCGATAAGAAGTATTTCGATCCGGGCAATAAAGAGGCGCAGCGCTTCGTAGTACAAGTGGTACGTGATATCGTAGAGCGCTATCCGGTAGACGCCATTCACATGGACGATTATTTTTATCCGTATCGCATAGCGGGTAAGGAATTTCCGGATGCAGCTTCGTATGCCAGCTCCAGATCACCGCTCAATAAAGAAGATTGGCGAAGAAGTAACGTAGATTCAATTATCGTGGCTATTAGCAAGGCTATTAAATCTGTCAATAAAGAAGTTCGTTTCGGTATTTCGCCATTTAGCGTATGGCGCAATAAGGATAAGGACGTGCGGGGCAGCGATAGCCGTGCGGGCCAAACGAACTACGACGATCTCTATGCCGATATTTTACTTTGGCTCGAGAAGGGATGGATCGATTATGTAACACCTCAACTCTATCTTGAGATCGGACACGATAAGATCGCGTACGAAAAATTGCTCGACTGGTGGAGTCGGAATGCCTATGGAAAGCATATTTATATCGGGCACGGTATTTACCGCGCCTTAGATAAAGCGCAATCGGGTTGGAAGAACCCCCGTGAGCTACTGACACAGATTCAGTTGTTACGCGCCAATGCGCAGGTACAAGGCAGTGTCTATTTCAGTAGCAAGTCGTTCGCTACTAATCCTAATGGATGGAACGATAGTTTGCGTAACAATTACTATCGCTATCCTGCTTTATTACCTTCGATGCCCTGGATCTCCGAGCGTGCTCCGCTGGCCCCACAGGTCGCTATCACGACTCGCAAAGCAGAGACGATTCGTTTTTCTGTAAAGCCGGCAAAAGAAAATCGTACGCCTATTAAATATTTTGTGCTGTACCGCTTTCCGGCCGGTCCTTCACTGGCCTCGCTGGTCAACAGTGGCGAATATATTTATGCAATTGTGGTAAAGCCGCAGGGATTTGAACAAGAGGTAAGCCTGGTCGAAGGAACTGCCCGTTATCAATATTATGTAAGTGCGGTAGCGAAAACAAATACCGAAAGCGAATTGATTCCAATAACAGCACTGGTTAAAGACTAGTAACACATTTTATGGCCCTGCAACAACGATTACAACAGAAACTGCAACAGCGCTTGTCGCCGCAGCAAATTCAGTTGATGAAATTGTTGCAAGTACCTACGGCCAATCTCGAAACAAGAATTAAAGAAGAGCTCGAAGAGAATCCTGCGCTCGAACTAGAACCGGAGCGTTTCGACGAGCATGCGGCAACGACAGACGAGTCAGATACAACGGCCGATCATCTGGAACCCGAGCAAGACACTACCGATTACGATACCATCAACGTAAGCGATTATATACAAGATGACGAAAACGAGCCCGGTGACTATCGCTTAAAGGACGATCATATTCCCGAACTTTCTACAGAAGGTTCGTTATCGCTGCAATCGGGTACCAGTTTTTATGATGCCTTGCTAGATCAATTGCAGGTACTTAACTTGAGCGAACAGCAGCAAATTATTGCCGAACAGGTCGTAGGGAGCATAGACGAAGATGGATATCTTAGAAGAGACACATCGGCTATGGTCGACGATCTGGCCTTTCGTCAAAACGTGATCGCAACGAACGCCGAGGTCGAAGAGGTAATTGCCCTTATTCAGCAATTTGATCCGCCCGGTGTGGCGGCCCGCGATCTTCGGGAATGCTTATTGATTCAGCTACGTCGTCGCCCCGAGCAAGAGGTACTCGTAGAAGTAGCTATTCGCGCCCTTACTGATTATTTTGATGAGTTCTCAAAACGACATTACGATAAAATTCAAAAAGGGCTGTCGATTACAGACGAAGAGTTGAAAGACGTGGTGGCGCTTATTACGAAGCTTAACCCCAAGCC
>JBJTFT010000076.1:0-7179 GCA_046093525.1 Sphingomonadales bacterium
GCAGGAGACTCACTGGCCGTCTCGTCTGCAAAATCAAGCAGTGAATTGTAAACTAGCTTTTTATCGATTTTATCTCTTAATAAATATTCAATTACTCGTTTTTCGGGATCAAAGGGGGCGAGCTCATCCAGACCCAAGGAACGGACGGCAATCTTGATCAGTTCTTTTTCGGACACGCCAGTTGACCTTTTTTGCTTTTCCAGAAAATACCTCCCGGCATCGGTCAGCGCCTTTAAGGGCACCAGACCTACTAACTCACTGCCGGTTACTCGCAGGCCGCGCTCGGTTGCTTTTTTACAAGCCTCATCAAAGGCCACGTGCACGGGTGTGGTGCGTATGTCGGTCAGGTTAATGGAGATCTGCGAGATCCCGTATTCTTCGATATACCAACCAATCGCTTTGACCGCCTTTAGTGAACCGGGTATGTTGATGGTTTTTCCGTTCTCTATCTTATTGCGACCCGCTTCCCGAATATCAAAAGCGACGGCATTGGCTCTTCGGGTAGACGTGGTATTGAGATTGATATTGTATGCCACTAAAAAGTCTCTGGCACCGATCACGGTCGCTCCTCTTCTCTCATCGAAGATCGCCGGGCCAAAATCTGGTTTCCACCCAGGATCCTGGATCTTTTTAAAGAACCCTTCATATTCCCCGGCTCTGATCACCGATAGATTCGATCGCGACCTGTCGGGTTGAGCCGCCTCGTAACAGTAAACGGGCAAGTTGAGTTCACTACCTACTCGCTCGGCCAATCTTCTGGCATAGACGGCCGTTTCTTCGAGGGTGATGCCGGCAATCGGAATGAGCGGACAAACATCGGTTGCCCCCATGCGTGGATGTGCGCCCTTGTGCGAGCGCATATCAATCAATTCACCGGCCTTTTTGATGGCTTGAAAGGCCGCTTCGCAAACAGCATCAGGCTCTCCTACTATAGTAACGACGGTGCGATTGGTGGCTTTACCTGGATCGACGTTCAATAAACGAACACCTTCTACGGCTTCCATTGCATCCGTTATCTGTTTGATGATAGAAAGATCTACTCCTTCGCTAAAGTTTGGAACACACTCGATGATTCGTTTCATAGGTAAGATTGATTTCGCTAAATTATATAATTGGCGTTCCACCCACCAACACTTGCTCGATGCAGGACTGGCCAAATGCATAGGGCAAATAGGCCAACGAGGGAATAGGCCGGGTAATGATGAGGTCGGCTCTTTTACCCGGACGAATACTGCCGCATCGATCTTGCAATTGCAGGGCGCAGGCACCATTGAGGGTAGCGGCATTGATGGCCTCTTCGGGGAGCATACGCATCCGAATACAAGCTTGCGATACGACAAAATTCATATTACCGGAGGGCGCAGAGCCCGGGTTGTAATCGGAAGCCAGCGCAATGGTAGCTCCCGCTTCGATCAATGCACGGGCGGGCGGATCGGTCATTCGTAAGAAAAATGCAGCATTGGGTAGCAAGGTACCTATGGTATCTGATTGGGCCAAGCAGGTAATAGAGTCCTGATCCATGGTTTCTAAGTGGTCTACGCTAATCGCTTTTAGTTTAACGGCAGTTTGTACACCATTTGAGAGATGCAACTGATTGCCGTGGATCTTGGCTGGTAACCCCACTGATTTACCGGCCAAACAGATCTGTTCGGTCTCGTGGGGAGAGAAAAAACCTTCTTCGCAAAACACATCTATAAAATCGGCCAACTTTTCTGCGGCGATCACCGGGAGCATCTCTTCGATGATCAAATTTATATAGGCAGCGTGATTCTCCTTATATGCTGTAGGATAGGTATGCGCTCCCAAAAATGTAGCCTTGATCTGCAACGAAGAGCGCTCCTTGAGCCTTTTTATTACGCGCAACATTTTTAATTCGGCCTCTACACTCAGCCCATACCCGCTTTTGATCTCTACCGTGGTTGTGCCTAACCTGCTAATCTCTTGCAACCGATTATACGCGGCAGCGAACAGCGCTTCTTCGCTTGCCTGCTCTACTTTACGCGCAGAATGTAAGATACCTCCCCCCTTGGCAGCGATCTCTTGGTAGGTGTGTCCTTTTATCTTATCTACAAATTCTTCTTCTCGACTGGCCGCAAAAACCAGATGCGTATGACTGTCGCACCAACCCGGTAGCACAAACTTTCCGCTTGCGTCAATTTGATGCGCCCCCTTAAAGCGGTCAAGATCGAGCGTCTCCATAGACCCAACTTCTGCAATTTCATGATCCTCTATGACAAGAAAAGCCTTCTGCAAGCTGGGCAGAGTTGCCAGCTGTGATCCTCGCAAAACAGCATCGGTTGGATGCAGTCCAACCAATCTCTCTATATGGGTAATCAGAAGTGCTGGGGACATTATAAAAATGATTCTATGACGATGGCACTCGCACCGCCACCACCGTTGCAAATTCCGGCCGCACCGTATCGGGCCTTACGCGACATAAGCACATGTAACAACGTTACAATAATGCGGGCACCGCTGCATCCCAGGGGATGTCCGAGAGAAACGGCACCTCCGTGCACATTCACCGTGTCAGGATCGAGTTGTAAGCGCCTTGTATTTTCAATTCCTACCACAGAGAACGCCTCGTTCAGTTCCCAATAAGCAATGTCTGCAGGCTGCAACCCTGCTTTGGCAATTGCCTTAGGTAACGCGAGTGATGGAGCTGTGGTAAACCATTCGGGGGCTTGTTCGGCATCGGCATACCCCTTTATTACGGCCATGGGTTTCAGCCCAAGTTCGCGAGCCTTGTTTGCAGACATCAATACCAACGCAGCGGCACCATCATTCATCGTAGAGGCATTGGCCGCAGTTACTGTTCCGTCTTTGATAAAGGCGGGCGACAGAGAAGGGATCTTATCGAATTTAACCGCAAAGGGTTCCTCGTCTTTGGTCACCATCAGAGGGTCTCCCTTGCGTTGTTTTATGGCGACAGGTACTACCTCTTGATCAAACAACCCCTTTTCCCAAGCCAGCTGTGAGCGCTTGTAACTCTCAATGGCAAAGGCATCTTGCTCTTCGCGCGAAATTCCGCAATTCGATGCACAATGTTCTGCAGCAAATCCCATGGCCTTGCCATCATACACATCGGTAAGACCATCTTTTGCCAGCCCATCTATGAGCTGAACATGACCATACTTTTGGCCCCAGCGCATGGTATCGCTATAAAAGGGGGTGTTGCTCATACTTTCCATTCCACCGGCCACTACCACAGCGGCATCACCCAGCATTATATGTTGTGCGGCCATGGATACGGATTTCATTCCACTGGCGCATACTTTATTGACGGTGGTACAGTTGACCGAGTCGGGAAGCCCTGCAAACTTGGCGGCCTGGCGAGCCGGTGCCTGGCCCAAATTAGCTTGTAAGACCGAGCCCATAAAAACATCTGTAACCAGATTCGCATCAATTCCTGACTTTTCGATCGCCCCTTTTATGGCCAGGGCTCCCAATTGCGTAGCGGACAAACTTTTCAATGCCCCGCCAAAACTGCCCATCGGAGTGCGCACGGCGGCGACAATTACAACTTCGTTCATACAAAATAAGATTTGACCGTAAAGTTAGTCATCAAGGTCTAAAGTCAGACAAGCCCTGATTTTGGTCATTGCAGGTGGACACGAGGTGCCGGATTTTTAACATCTAAATCAGTACTTGATCATTTATTTTTGTAGTTCCAACCAATCGCTTGAATTCATGAAAATATTTGTAGCCGGATTGCCACTAGATATGGATGACGCCGAACTGGAGGAATTCTTCGAAAAATTCGGTAAGGTAGCCTCTGTAAAAGTGGCCATGGACAGACAAACTGGTAAAAGCAGAGGCTTCGCCTTTGTAGAGATGCCGGTCTCTGCCGAGGCCCGCGAAGCGATCGCCACCCTTAATAATTTGGGGATCGGGAAAAAGGTGTTGGTCGTAAAAGAAGCGACTGAATCGCCAGTATCGCGCACGTCCTCACAACAGACACGAACACCCAACGAAGCGTATAAGCCCTTTCGTTCCGGATCGGGAAGATCTTCTGGCCGTTTTTAAATTTTACTGAAATAAAATTGAGCAGCTAAGCGCCCGTAACGGGATCGATGCGGAAGATGGTACCATCTGTTTTGCTACCGGATCGCTGTCTCGAAGAAAATAGCGCCATTTTCCTTTTGTTAATGTCATTTTTACGTTTATCGGAATGTCTTGCGTAGTCGCATTGTACAACACTAGCACCTTTTTCCACGTATCGCCCAGCCCCTTGGTATCGACCACAAAGGCAATGATTCCTTCGGGCAATGCCTCCAAAAAACGAAGTCGCCTTGCCGGGTCGTCTAGCTGAAAGGCCGGATGCTTTTTTCGCATGTCGATCAACTGTTGCACCATTCGTACATTATCTTGATGCAGGGTCTTTAAATTCCAATCGATGGCATTGATACTATCGGGGGCGTTGTACGAATTCTCATTTTCTTTTTTAGATCGTAAGAACTCTGTACCGGCATGTAAAAAAGGGGTTCCCTGTGATGTTAATACCATGGCTAGCGCCAAGCGATGCATCCTCTTTCGTTGCTCCTCGCTATACGTGGTGGCCGATAGGGAGAGTCGATCCCAAAGCGTGTGATTATCGTGACAATCGGCATAGGCGATCATTTGTCGGGGAGACGTCGCATAGGCAGACTTGCTGTAATTGACCTTGCTGTACTCTATTTGGGGATGATCGACCCCTCCAACAAGACCGAACTGAATGGAAGCCCTATTACCATAGGCGCCACTCACAAAACCAGGTTGATGATAATCGAATACAGAGCCTTTGATGCCATCCCTAAACTCATCACCGAACACCGCGATACCATCGAGTTGACTCACTTGGTGTTTGAGGGCACGCAACGTATCGGGTAGCGGAGAGGAACCCGCCGTCCACCCTTCTCCATACAAAAGAATATCGGGCCGGTACCTACGCAAGGTTCGAGCGATTTCGTTCATGGTGGTCAGATCGTGAATTCCCATCAGGTCGAACCGGAACCCATCGAGGTGATACTCGTTTACCCAATGCAACAACGACTCGAGCATGAACTTTCTGAACATGGGTCGTTCACTGGCCGTTTCGTTGCCGCAGGCCGAAGCATTTGAGAAGGTACCGTCAACCTTGCGTCTGAAATAATACCCCGGCACTAATTGCTCAAAATGCGAAGTTTCGGTAAGACCCGTGTGGTTGTAGACGACATCCATGACCACTTTTAAACCTCGCTGGTGAAAGGCCAAGATCATTTTTTTTAGCTCACGGATTCGAACGGTAGGGTCGCTCACGGCAGATGCATAGGTACCCTCCGGCGTATTAAAGTGCAATGGATCATATCCCCAATTGTAGGGTGGCAATACAGCCGACTCATCACTTGATCTAAAATCAAAGAAAGGAAGCAAGTGTACATGGGTTACTCCCAACGAGGCCAAATGATCGAGCCCGGTGGAGGCGCCAAAATTGTTTTTTGTACCGGATTCGGCAAGACCCGCATATTTTCCTTTTTGCACAATGCCCGAACTGGCATGCATACTGGCATCTCGAATATGAAGTTCGTAAATAACGACCGGGGTATTCGAAACATCAACCGGAAGGCTGCCTCGTTGCCAACCTGGGGGGTCTGTCTTGGCAAGATCTACCACTGCGGCTCTGACCCCATTTACTCCGGTAGCGACTGCATAAGGATCAGATACCTCCGCAGACCACACATAGCCCAGGTCCGTTTTATTGTATACTTGATAGGTATAAAAAAGTCCTTCGCAATTTTCAGGTACCGATACTTGCCAACTACCCTCGTTACCCGGCTGCATATCCATGACACGCCCCACCCCTCCTAGTGGCACGTTATAAAGAAGCAAACGAGCCCCTTGAGCCAGCGGAGCCCATACTTTAAAAAGCGTCGCAGCGGGACTATACGTGATGCCAAGGTCTTTTTGGTTATAAACGGGCCAATCCTGTTGAATGGAAACTTGCCCGCAAACATGCGTAGATACAAAAAGGGTGGTCAAGAGGAGACTTCTGCATAAGAAAGATAAACATCGCATGGGTGTAATGGTAATTTAAATTATATTGTCGTTTCTTACAATCGTACCTATGGGAGAATTGCAAATTAAGAAAAAAGGCAAGCGCTATGATGCCGTAATTGTAGGATCGGGAGCCGGAGGGGGTATGGCAGCGTATGTACTGGCTAAGGCCGGGTTAAAGATCTGTCTTTTGGAGGCCGGACATCATTACGATCCTCAAAAAAATATCACCCAACTCAAGAACCCCTGGGATTCTCCTCGTAGAGGAGCCAGTACGTCACATAGACCCTTTGGCGACTTCGATGCTTGCTATGGTGGCTGGAAAATAGAAGGCGAACCATTTTCTACCGAATCGAATACCGACTTTATGTGGTGGCGGGCGCGAATGCTGGGAGGACGAACCAATCACTGGGGTCGCATCTCGCTTCGTTTTGGCCCCAAGGATTTTAAAAGAAGAAGTGTCGATGGTCTTGGAGACGATTGGCCGATTGGCTACGAAGACATCAAGCCCTACTACGATAAGATCGATCAACTCATTGGGATCTTTGGCACTAATGAAGGACTCGACAACGACCCGGATGGTTATTTCTTACCGCCACCTAAACCTCGTCTTCACGAACTAATGATCCGAAACAGCGCCGTACAAAGCGGTGTAAGAGTCATCCCTTCGAGATTGTCCATTCTAACTAAATCCATTCCTAACGATGCCGGAAGAGGGGTTTGTTTTTACTGCGGGCAATGCAACCGAAACTGTAGCATGGCCAAGGCCGACTTTTCGTCGACCAATGTGCTCATTTACCCTGCCCTGCAAACCGGAAACGTAGACCTCATTACCAATGCCATGGTACGCGAGGTACAAACGAACCAAGAAGGAATAGCCACCGGTGTTTCCTATGTCAATAAACTCGATTTGCAGGAATACCAGGTAGAGGGGCGCGTGGTCATCTTGGCTGCCAGCGCCTGCGAAAGTGCCAGGCTTTTACTCAATTCCGTTTCTACCCGGCACCCCAACGGTTTGGCCAATAATAGCAACGTGGTGGGCAAATATCTGCATGACTCAACGGGAGCCGCTATGGGTGGCATCCTCCCCTCTTTATTCGGAAGAAAGCGATACAACGAAGATGGCGTAGGTGGTGCCCACATCTACTCGCCCTGGTGGCTCGACAA
>JBJTFT010000077.1:0-2972 GCA_046093525.1 Sphingomonadales bacterium
CACTAATAATACGCGATCTCTGTTTAGCACGGTAGTGCGATCGGCCACAGGGTACGCAGCAGCAGCAATATCCGTAGATACGACCGTGCGATCGGCAGGGGCCTCTCCGGGCGCAGTGGCATCAGAAGCGGCTGCGCGCAATCGAATACTATCGCTGGCCGTAATGGCAGGCACTACCGCACCGCTTTGCAAGGCGGCCTCGTAACAACGCCTGATCAACTGCGGCGTCACCAAACAACGGACGCCATCGTGTACAAAGATGACCGCATTGGTGGGGGTAAGTGCCAACCCGTTTTTTACGGAATCAAATCGCGTGGCCCCTCCGGTGGTAAGTAAAATATTTTTATCGGCAAAGGCGGTATCGATCAGCGATTGTCCCAGCGACAAATGATCGGCAGGCAGCACTAACACCAGTTGCATATCATCATAGGCCTCAATAAAAGCTTGCAAGGTGTAGTAAAGCAAGGGCCGATCGTTGAGCAGCAAGAACTGCTTAGGAAGACTGGTTCCCATGCGTTGTCCGCTGCCGCCCGCTACTACTATGGCCCATTTTTTCATTGGGTAAAGATAACGATTGCTAGTGGCCGGTAGCATTGGCGGCACTTGCCGGGCGGGTTGTGGTGCCGGGCATGCTAAGACCTAACACTGTGTAGATGCGGGTAGCAATTACCGCAGGTGCAATTTGTTGCATGCAGGCATGATCGCCTCGGTAACAGACCTTATTACCAAAGACCGAGCAGGGTCGACAGTCAAGGGATACTTCTACGGCGTGATCATCGGGCTGCCCCCATCCCATAAAACCGGCATAGCGATGCGTGGCCCCCCAAATGCTAACTACGGGTACGTTGCAAAGCGAGGCCAGGTGCATGTTGGCCGAATCCATACTGACCATCAGGTCGAGCCGGCCAACGAATGTCAACTCTTCGGCCAGCGAATAGCGGCCGGCCATAGAGACCACGCCGGTGAATTCTTTTTCGAGGGCGCTGAGTGCTGCGGCCTCGGCCCCTGCGCCACCCACTAATTGAATACTAAACCTGCTATCGGTTTGCAAGAGGGCGAGCACTTCTTTTAACAGCGCAAGCGGATAGGTCTTCTCTCGGTGACGAGCAAAGGGAGCAATGCCAATAGTATAGTTCGCTTTTGCAGCGGGCCGCAAAGCAGATGCAGTAGTGCTCGTTGGTAATTGACAGCGAAGACCAAAGGCGGTAAACACCGATCGCATGCGCTCGAATGCGGTTGGCAAAGGCCGTAGTTCTTTACCGGAACGTCTGGTTAGTTCTCTTTTTGCGGCGCGTCCTTTATCGAGACGAACGGACCGGATTCCTGTAACTAAAAAAAACAAGGTGAGTAGCCGGCTGCGAAGTACACTATGCAGATCGGCAATGCCTCCGCAAGGACCGGCTTTTCGAAGGTCGCTGTACAACCGAATCAACCCCGGCAGACCGCGGTGCGCACCACCGAGGTCAGCGCCAAAAAAAGATAAGCGATCGATATGATCAAAAAGGGGCGCATACGCGCGGTTAGATACCATTCGAATATGCAACGAAGGGTTTTGCTCCAACAATAACCGAAGTACCGGTACGGTCATGGCCACATCGCCCAGCGCCGAAAAGCGCATTACCAATAAGGGAGCAGCAGCGTGCAATTAGTTTTTCTTTTGCTGGTACAGAACAGGGTTTAACGACGCGTCGTTGTACATCTTCATCTGCTTATAGACCTTCATGTACTTTTTTCCGTGGGCAATATCGGCCAGCAGTTGATCGATGGCAAGGGTCAGGTCTTCTTGTTGCGCCAATAAGATGCGGCATTTTTCTTGGCAGGCGCTGCGATGCTCGTTGCCGGCCTCGGCGCGCTCGGCTTCGAGCCGCATGTGATAGATCTTAAGGGTCAAAATACTCAGTCGGTCTATGGCCCAGGCCGGACTCTCGGTATTGAACGTGGCCGTGGCCTGTGGTTGTACATCGCTATAAAAATTAAGTAACCAACTGTCGATGTATTCGACCATGTCGGTGCGGTGTTGATTGGAGCGATCGATCTCTCTTTTTAGCGAAAGTCCTTCGGTGGCCTCGATCTGCGGATCGCGGATCAGGTCTTCTAAATGCCATTGCACGGTATCGACCCAACACTTATGATAGAGCAGCGCCTCGATAGATCCGGTAGCATACGGCTGCACAAGCGGAGCATCGACACGGTCGTGCAGATGATACTCCTGCACGCAGCGCGCAAAGATGCTATTACACAGGGTGGCATTCATAACAAAGCGTTCAGCGTACCGCTGTCGTGCAACAGCACGAGCACTAGTTTTGTTTTTTATAAGTTTCGTTGAGCCCTTTTACCAGATCGTCGGTAATATCGTAAGCCTTGTCTTTATAATAGAAAAGACCGGGTTCGTACGAGATGATGTACGAGAACTGATGCGACCGGTTGTAATCGGCCAAAAAGGTCTCGATCTTAGATTTGATCTCGTTTTGGCGGCGCATCACAAAATCGCCGTACTCGGCATCGAGCGCTTGCTTGCGATTCTTGATCTGATCGTCGAGATTCTTCATATCGCGTCCGGCGGCTTCGCTTTGGGCCTGGTTCATAACCCCGGTGTTCGCTTGCTCTTGATAGTAATTGTATTTCTGCTGCAAGTTGCGCGCCAGCTTTTCCATCTCGACATTGATGGACTCCTCGCGCTTGAGCATTTCGGTCTTTAACTCTTTGACCAATTCGAAATTGGCCGCTACCGAATCCATTTCAAAATAGGCCATACGAAACGGACCGGCCGGTGCATCGCTACGCGTTTTACGCAGGCTACCGGTAGCGCCTCCGCCACCCAGTTGCAAGATCAGTAACCAGCCCACCACGAGGGTCAGAACCACATTCCAAACGATCATTCCGTTTTTACCCATAACTATTTTTTTTACAAAATTCCTTGATAGCGCCCAACAAATATAACGATTAGACCGGTTTGGGAAAGGCTTAACAAC
>JBJTFT010000078.1:0-6843 GCA_046093525.1 Sphingomonadales bacterium
ATTCGATTCCTGAATTTGCATCTACAAAACTTTTGTATATGCGCTCCACCACCATTACCGTAGTTGTTGCCGATGAGTTTGACATCTTTAGGGTTGGCCTTAGGGCTGCTATTCAGCAAACATCCGATATTCGGATCGTTGGCGAATCCAATTCTGCGCCTGAGTTACTCGATTTGCTCGAAACCCTTCAGCCGGATGTTATCTTTTTGGACCTTGATCTTCCTATGAGCAGGGGTTTCGATACCTTATTACAAATTCGAAAAGCGGTTCCCGCTACCAAGGTTCTACTGCTGGGATACGAACTAGATCCGTTACTGGCCGAGAAGTTGTCAAAAGCCGGTGCCAACGGATTTTTATCCAGGTCATCCGAGATTGCAGAAGTGGAGACGGCGATTCGAATGGTAGTCAGTCAGGGTTATTTTTTTTCTGAGTCTGATGAAGTAAATGAGCTCGAATCGGTATTCAGGCCGATATCGGTGGGTGCATCTCGGGCTCAACCCTCCCTCACCGAAAAAGAAGTAGCCGTACTTCGTCTGATCTGTCAGGAGCAAAGTACCCGGGATATTGCTTCTTCTTTATCCCTGAGTCCCCGTACCATAGAAAGCATACGAGACAGGATTCGGATCAAGACCGGTAGCCGTAATTTGGCGGGCTTGGCCTTGTTCGCACTTAAATATGGGCTTATTCGGCTGGGATGATCTTTGTTTTTTCGGCGGTCATTCTTGTAGTCGCATAAGGATTCCTTCTTGCTTGCAGATTCGGCGATAATTTTACCTTTCTTAGGGCAACTATTATCCGTTCGTTTTGTTTAACGGGTATGAAGCAACCCGTTTCGGTCTTTTGGTTTCGTAGAGATCTGCGGCTGCAAGACAATGCAGGTCTTTTTCAGGCTTTAAAGGGCAAATATCCTGTTGTGCCCTTATTTATATTTGACCGATCTATTTTGGACGAACTGGATGATTCTTCGGACGCCCGCGTGAGTTTCATTCATCAATCACTGCTCTCGCTGCAACAGCAATTGGTTGCGGCTGACAGTTCGCTTGTGGTAAGACACGGTTTCGTGCCACAGGTTTTTGCTGAACTGGTCAACGAGTATGATATCAAAACCGTCTTTACCAACACGGACTATGAGCCCTATGCCAGAAAGCGGGATTCCGAGATGGCTGATTTTTTTACCACCCGCTCCATCGAATTTCATTCAGTTAAGGATCAGGTAATTTTTGAAAAGGCAGAAGTAGTAAAAGATGATGGGTTGCCTTATACGGTCTTTACGCCCTATTCGAGAAAGTGGCGGGCTACGATCACCGCCAGCCAGCTGCGTTCGGTAGACTCCGAGAAACTCATGGGGTCTTTTTACAAGCAACGGGCGCTCGACATTCCTTCTTTGCAGCAAATGGGTTTTAGCCCGACTGCCATTGCTTATCCGCCGAAACAGTGGGATAAGAATACTATAAAGCGATACAAGGAGCAGCGCGATTTTCCGGCCGTGGCCGGCACCTCGAGGTTGAGTGTTCATCTTCGTTTTGGTACGCTCAGCATCCGAGGCCTGGCCCGAGAGGCGGGTGCGATGAACGAAAATTATTTGTCGGAGCTTATCTGGCGCGATTTTTATCATATGATCCTTTGGCATTTTCCGCAGGTAGTAGCTTCGAGTTTTAAACCGGCCTACGATCGGATTGGCTGGCGCAATAACGAAAAGGAATTCGAGGCTTGGTGCCAGGGGCTCACCGGGTATCCCATTGTGGATGCCGGTATGCGCGAGTTGAATCAAACCGGATTTATGCATAACCGGGTTCGTATGATCGTGGCCTCTTTTTTGACCAAGCATCTATTGATCGACTGGCGCTGGGGTGAAGCTTATTTTGCAAAAAAACTTCTTGATTTCGATCTGGCGGCCAATAATGGTGGTTGGCAATGGGCGGCCGGTTCGGGTTGTGATGCGGCTCCTTATTTTAGGGTCTTCAATCCCTATATTCAAACGAAAAAATTTGATCCGAACCTTCGGTACATCCGCCAGTGGGTACCTGAATTTGAATCGCTGCATTATCCTACGCCCATCGTAAAGCACGAGTTGGCAAGAGAACGTTGTTTACAGGTGTACGGAGCGGCCTTAAAGGATCGTAATCGCTGATCATCCCTCGGAATTTAATAGATACTCGTTGAAATGCGGGATAGCATCGTTACGGGGCGTGTCGGAAGCGCCCGCCCCATTTAATTTTTTATACACTTCGTATAAAGTGCGAATGGCATCTCTGCCATTGCTGCCCAGCGAGAGCGTATAGTCGTTTACATAGAGATCAATATGTTGCTGCATGATGGCTGGCTCCATGCTCTGCGCATGTGCTTTTACAAATGCGCTGATGCCTTGTTGCTGACGGGCTTTTCGCAGACTTTCGGCTATCAATCGTTGAATTTTTTCTCCGAGCGAACTTGCCAGCGCTCTTTTGATGGCGATGCCTCCCAGCGGAATGGGAACGCCTGTTCGCTGTTCCCAATGCGTGCCGAGATCCATTACCTTGTGTAGTCCTTTTGTCGCGTACGTAAAGCGGTTTTCGTGGATCAGTACGCCCATGGTGTTCTGACTCGACAATACGGCTGCTTCTATATCAGCAAAAAGCATGAATTTTTTTTTCAACGCTTCCGGAAAGGCCATCGAAAAAAGAAAATGGGCCGTAGTGTGTTGACCGGGTAAGGCAATCGTACTGGCATTTACCAATCCGGCATCGATATCGTGCGACTCTTTGGCAACCAAAAGGGGACCAACGCCCTTGCCAAGTGCGGCGCCGCTGTCTAGCAAGCGATAGTGGCCCCGCGTGGCGAACAAGGCCGGAAAACTTAGCTTGGTCACATCAAGGCGATCTTCCAAGGCCCATTCGTTGAGGGTCTCTACATCTTCGATGTATGGTTCGAATGCTAGCCCCTCCGTATCGATAAGCTGGTTGACCATGGCGTCGAATACGTAGGTATCATTAGGGCAGGGAGAGAAACCAATGCGGATCTTCATATTTTTTGTAACACCTGCAGCAGGACTTTATTTAGTTGTGTTACGGCCTCGGAAAGTCTCCAATTCTTTTTATTTCTTTCTGCAATGTAGTTGCTTACACTCCGCAGTTGTAAAAAGGGGATCTGCTCCATCAGACATACATAGTGCAAGGCAGCACCTTCCATGGACTCAATAACAGGGGAGAATAGTTTTTTATATTGTTGTACACGCCGAGGGTCGGTGGTGATCTCATTGACCGAAATAGCATTGACCTTGGGCAGGTTCAGCTTGCGAAATCCTTTCCAGGGGTTGACCAGCCATCCTTTTTTATACGGGAATTGGTCGGCAGGCACGAGTTGCAGATCGAAAAGTGTTTTTAGTTTTTTTAGTTCCAACACACTTTGGTCGGCCACACCATCTTGTCCGATGGCCATAACGGAGCCTAACGCTATTCTTTTATCAAAACATCCACCGACACCGGCCTGTATGATTAGATCTGGCCTTTTGATTGAGATCTGTTTTTGCAATGCATAGGTGGCGGCCAGCAGTCCGATGCCAGAGATCAGCACATCTACCTCCAGCTCTTCTCTTATCCCCTTGGGCAATGCTGGTAGCAGAGGGGCTATCTCGATGGGTGTAGCGGCTACGATCAAACAATTCATGCCTGTAAAATTAGCTGAATGTCACTAACTTTGTCCTTCATCTTCCCTCCGCCCAATGCTGTGTGGGAGCTAAAAGTAAAGCATGGTTTACTTAACCCGCATCGAGCATTTCAACGCTGCACATCGTCTCTACAATCCCGATTGGACCGCCGAACAAAACGAAGAGGTCTTTGGCAAGTGCGCCAATGCCAATTGGCATGGCCATAATTTTGAATTGTTCGTGACCGTAAAGGGAGAGCCAGACCCTGCTACCGGTTTTATCCTGGATGCTAAGAGACTGGGTGCCATCATAAAGGAGTCGATCGTAAACAAACTGGACCACCGGAACCTGAACCTGGACGTGGACTTTATGCAAGGTAAATTATGCTCGATCGAGAACCTGATCATGGGCATTTGGAAAGAGCTGGAGCCTGTGCTACCTTCTCGGGTACAGCTTCATTGCTTAAAGCTGGTCGAAACCTCTAAAATATATGTTGAGTATTATGGAGGTTAATTATCGTAACTTTAAACAAATTCAAAACCTTTCGTTCGCTGCATTGTTTCCTCCCAGGTCAGTCTGACGTTTTATTTAAGTAGTATGTCAAAGAGAGTAGCCGTTTACAGAAAAGAGCATTTCAATGCGGCCCATCGACTGTATCGTGCCGACTGGTCTGCCGAGCAAAACGAAAAGGTCTTTGGTAAATGCGCGCTCCCGAACTATCACGGACACAACTATGAATTGATCGTTAAGATAACGGGTGAGCCCGATCCGGATACCGGTTATGTGGTCGATATGAAATGGATCAGTGATCTGGTACAAGCACAGATCGTGGAGCGCTTCGATCATCGTAATCTTAATCTCGATACCCAAGAGTTCAAAGAACGTAACCCTACGGCAGAGCACATTGCCATTGTTATTTATGAGTTGCTGCTCCCGCATATCGATCCCAAGCACGAGTTGCAGATTCGACTCTACGAAACCCCTCGCAATTTTGTCGATTACCCCGCCTAATAAAACATCGTATGGCCTACCACAAATCCGAACAGTATGATGAGAAAGCCACATTGGCGCTCACCAAAAATTATAAAGAGGCCATTGCTTGGTTGGGAGAAGATCCCGAGCGGGAAGGGTTGCTAAAGACTCCTGAACGCGTGGCCAAGGCCATGCAATTTCTGACGCAAGGATACCAGCTCGATGCCAAGGCCATCTTGAACTCAGCCAAGTTTCACGAGGATGTCAGTGAGATGATAGTGGTCAAGGATATCGAGGTCTTTAGCATGTGCGAACATCACATGTTGCCCTTTTTCGGCAAAGCGCATGTGGCGTACATTCCGAATGGCTGGATCACGGGGCTCAGTAAAGTAGCCCGTGTGGTCGATGTATTTGCCAGACGTATGCAGGTACAAGAACGGCTTACCATTCAAATAAAAGATGCCATCAAGGAAACGCTCAATCCATTGGGAGTAGCCGTGGTGGTCGAGGCGCAGCATCTTTGTATGATGATGCGGGGCGTTCAAAAACAGAATTCTGTCACCACTACCTCTGCCTTTGACGGTGAGTTTCATAAGAATTCCACCCGTAGCGAATTTATGCGACTGATCGGCGCCAAACTAAACTAGTGTCATCTACGGTAGTGTAACCTTCTCTCGTCTATTTTTAATTCATTTAATTTAACACAACATAAAATAATCCCTCTCTTGCTATGAAGCATGCATATGTTTTTCCCGGACAAGGTGCTCAGTTTCCGGGTATGGCCAAACAATATTATGAGCAATCGGCCTTTGCAAAAAAAATTATGGAACAGGCCAACGAGCAGTTGGGTTTTCGTTTGTCGGATATCATGTTTTCGGGAAGCGAAGAAGATCTTCGTCGCACCGATGTTACACAACCTGCTATCTTTTTACACTCGGTAGTAGCCTATAAGAGTATCGAACAGGTGAAGCCCGATATGGTGGCCGGTCATTCTCTCGGGGAGTTTTCTGCGCTGGTCGCTGCCGGCGTGCTTAGTTTCGAAGATGCTCTGCGCTTGGTAGCCGCACGCGCCAATGCCATGCAGCTGGCTTGCGAGCCACAGCCCGGTACCATGGCTGCGATCTTGGGACTGGCCGATGAGAGAGTAGCCGAGGTGTGTGCTGCTATAGAAGAAGTGGTGGTTCCTGCCAATTACAACTGTCCCGGACAACTGGTGATCAGCGGCTCGGTGGCCGGCATCGAAAAGGCATGTGTTGCGCTTAAAGAGGCTGGCGCAAAAAGAGCACTCGTATTGCCGGTGGGGGGTGCCTTTCACTCGCCTCTAATGAAACCTGCCGAGGAGATCCTTAAGACGGCTATTCAGGCTGCTACCTTTTATCAACCTGTTTGTCCGGTCTATCAGAATGTAGTGGCCAAGGCCGTGATGGAGGCAGAGGAGATCAAACAAAATCTGATCAACCAATTGACAGGTCCTGTTAAATGGACGCAGAGCATTCAAGCCATGGTGGCTGATGGGGCTACGCAGTTTACAGAGGTAGGACCTGGAAAAGTTTTACAGGGGCTTATTCAGAAGATCAATAAGGAATCTGCGGTGGCCTCGGTCGGATAGAAAAGTGTTTCACCACGCTGCTACGTAGGTGATCTTCGATCTCGGATGAACGAGCTATGCCAGTCTCTTATCAAGCCTTGAAAATTCGACGCTTTACTTGAACTGAATATCGATGGCTCCATTGAGCCATTCCGGATCGAAGCTGGCGTTGTATTTTTTGTAAAAGTGGATGGCTGGTTCGTTCCAGTCTAATACCTGCCAGCACACCCTTGCCATTTTCTTTTCTTTCGCCTCACGTAAGATCGTTTCGAAAAGCGCCCCGCCAATTCCTTTTCCCCGCAGGGCAGCTGTAACAATAAGATCTTCGAGGTAAAGACATTGCCCCTTCCAGGTGGAGTAGCGGATGTAGTAAAGTGCAAACCCCTGGATCCCGTTTTCGTCTTCGGCTACAAAGGCCCACCAAACGGGATTTTTTCCAAATCCACTTTCGGTAAAATGTTCCGGTTGTACGGTTACTTCGTGAGGCGCTTTTTCGTAATCGGCCAACTCTTGGATCAGTTGCAATAGTCTTGGACAATCTGGTCGTGCTGCAGGTCGTATGGTAAGGGGTAACGCCAAGGTTTTGTAATGGATATTTGTTCGCTTAATGGTACACTATGTGAATACGTAGTTAAATGTAGGCCCTGATCAAGTTCAG
>JBJTFT010000079.1:0-2515 GCA_046093525.1 Sphingomonadales bacterium
CCGAATCATAATGTCCTGTTTTATCAAAATAATGCAAAGCGATCTTTTGGATTGGTTTGTACAGGGGCCAGTGAAAAAGTCGTCCGACTAGTGCTGGCAAAAACAAAATGATCTTTTCGATAGCAGATACGCTAACGCCAAGCTTTTGTTTACGTGTAGTCATATCGTTCTTGTCCATCTCGTAGACCAGCGGCTGTAGTCGTTGCAGCAAAACTTGGTTAAAGGCATTGAGGCGTTGTCCGTCGCTGTTGTTTTCTAGCGGGATGTCGTGCGCATAGATCGGTTCGCCAACATTGATGTCTACATTTTTTCCAAAACTGCGAAACGAACTATAGTTGAGACCCACGGGCAATACGGTCAGGGGAATACCCGCCTCCCAGGTCTGTATGGCTAAACGGGCGGTACCTTTTTTTAGCGGACGCAGATGCCATTCGTTTACGCAGCGGGCCTCGCTATAGATGGTCACAATTTGATCTTGGCGAAATAGGGACACGCAAGCATCAAAAGTTTGATAGTTGATGCCGAGATTTGAAACGCCTTCGCTGCTGCGATAAACGGGGAGTATATTGAGTTTTTGCAAAAGGCTTGCATGCGTTTTGTTTCGAAACGCGTCTCCCCTGGCCAGTGCCCAGACGGGGGCTTCGAAGAGTAGATCCAGAAGGATCGAGTCCAAAAAAGAGTTAGGGTGATTGACGGCTAAAAGCAGGGGTCCGCCGCGCCGAAGCACCGCCGGGTTGCTAATCCGGATCCTTCTGCATAAGATCTTGATTGCCAGTCTTCCGACAAGCTTAATGAAGGCGTAGAGCAAGGGTCGATTTTTAGTGAAAATAGCAATAATAGCCGTATCTTTGCATCCCCGAAATAAAACCCTCGGGAACGTTATCATGTTTGAAAACAAAATTCCCAAACAACTAAACGCTGATGCACAGGAGCAGGCTACCGATCTATCGGCCGCCGCTGCAGCGACAACAACAACACCTGTGTCGAGTGTTTCCAGCGCTCATGACGATTTTGACTGGAGCGTAGATAAGCGCAATGTGACCTCTTACTCCGAAGCGGAGAAAGAGAAGTATCACAAAGTGTACGAGAACACGTTCATTCAGCTGAGCGATGGAGAACTGATCAAAGGTACTGTCGTTGGTCTGACCAAGACCGATGTAGTGCTGAATATCGGATTCAAAAGTGACGGACTTATTTCTCTCAATGAATTCCGTGATCTGCCTGCCCTTGCCATTGGCGATGAGGTAGAAGTGATGATCGTAGAAAAAGAAGACCGCGACGGACATCTCAATCTCAGCCGCCGCCAGGCTCGTATCACGCGTGCTTGGGAGCGTATTGTAGAAGTGCATAAGACCGGGGAGGTGATAACCGGAACCGTTACTTCTAAGACCAAGGGTGGATTGATCGTAGATGTGTTTGGCATGGAAACTTTCTTGCCCGGATCACAGATCGACGTTAAACCTGTAACTGATTACGACCAGTTCGTGGGTAAGACCATGGAGTTCAAGGTCGTTAAGATCAATGAAGCCATCAAGAACGCCGTTGTATCGCACAAGGCGCTCATTGAAAGCGATATTGAGGCCCAGCGTGCGCAGATCATGAGCAAGCTCGAAAAAGGCCAGGTACTCGAAGGAACTGTCAAGAACATCACCGATTTCGGGGCCTTTATGGACCTGGGTGGTCTCGACGGACTGCTGTACATCACCGATATTTCATGGGGACGTATCTCTCATCCTTCCGAAGTACTCAAGCTTGATCAAAAGATCAACGTGGTGGTACTCGACTTCGATGATGAGAAGCGTCGCATCAGCCTTGGCCTGAAGCAACTGACCCCACATCCTTGGGATGTATTGGGCGGTGCTATTGCCGAGGGTAATGTTGTAAAAGGTCGCGTTGTGAACATCGAAGACTACGGTGCCTTCCTCGAAATTCAACCCGGTGTAGAAGGGTTGGTGCACGTGTCGGAGATCACGTGGGCGAATACCCCCATCAACGCTAAAGAATTCTTTAAGCTGGGCGACGAGCACGAAGCGAAGATGGTGACGCTCGATAAGGACAGCCGTAAGATGAGTTTGTCCATCAAACAACTCACAGCCGATCCTTGGAATGAGATTGAAACCAAATTCCCCGAAGGAAGCCGTCATGACGGTCTGGTCAAGAATATCACTAACTACGGTGTATTCGTAGAATTGGCACCCGGTATCGGTGGTATGATCCATATCAGCGATCTCAGTTGGCTCAAGCGTTTCAATCATCCCACAGAGTATACCAAAGTTGGTCAGCATATCGATGTGATGATCCTGGGTATCGATAAGGACAATCGCAAGCTGCAACTCGGACACAAGCAACTCGAAGAAGATCCTTGGAACCAACTGCAGGAGACCTTTGCCATTGGCACCCTGCACGAAGGATTGGTGATTCGTCGGGACGATAAAGGAGCTACCGTACAGCTGCCTTATGGATTGGAAGGGTTTGCCCCCAACCGTCATTTGGCCAAGCAAGATGGTAAGAGCAT
>JBJTFT010000080.1:0-31089 GCA_046093525.1 Sphingomonadales bacterium
ATTACCACCACCCGGCCCGAAGAGATCGAGGCTTTTCGGATCAAATACTTGGGCAGCAAAGGGGCGGTCAAACAGCTGATGAATGCCATGAAAGAAGTGCCGGCCGAAAAGAAGAAAGAAGCCGGACAATTGCTCAACGATTTCAAATCGTTCGTTGCGGCGCATTACGAACAATTACTGGCGGCCGCACCCTCCGAACTGGCATCGACCGCTATTGATGTAAGCTTGCCGGGTCAACCCTTTCCGCTAGGGTCCCGCCACCCGGTGACCGTAATGAAAAACCGCATCGTGTCGATCTTTCAGCGACTGGGTTTTGCCGTGGCAGAAGGACCTGAGATAGAGGATGACTGGCACAATTTTGGCGCCCTCAATTTACCACCGCATCATCCGGCCAGGGATATGCAGGACACCTTTTACATTCAACAGAATCCCGATTGGGTATTGCGCACGCATACCAGCAGTGTGCAAATACGAGAAATGGAAAAAGGAAAGCTTCCTATTCGTATGCTAATGCCTGGCCGTGTCTTTCGTAACGAGACCGTTAGTGCACGCAGCCATTGTTTCTTTCACCAGATCGAAGGGTTGTACATCGATGAACAGGTATCATTCGCCGATCTGAAGCAAACCTTATACTTTTTTGTGAAAGAGATGTACGGGCCCGACGTACAGGTACGTTTTAGACCCTCTTACTTTCCGTTCACTGAACCCAGCGCTGAAATGGACGTAAGTTGTTTTATTTGCGCCGGCGAGGGATGTCCGGTCTGTAAGAAATCGGGATGGGTAGAGATCTTAGGATGTGGCATGGTACATCCCAATGTGCTTAGCAATTGTGGCATCGATCCTGATAAATACAGCGGATTTGCCTTTGGCATGGGGGTAGAGAGGCCTGCTATGCTAAAGTATGGTGTAAGTGACCTGCGCTTGTTCAGCGAGAACGACGTCCGATTCTTACAACAATTCGCGGCCGCCACCTGATAAGCACCCGACATGGAGATCAATACCCTTGGAGTATGTGGGGCCGGTACAATGGGAAGGGGCATTGCCCTAGCCGCCGCCCTGGCAGGATACAATACCCTTCTTTTTGACCTGCAGCCCGAAGCACTCGAAAGAGCAGCGGTGCAACTAAAAAAAGAGCTCAACAGAAGCATAGAGAGAGGAAAGCTTACCGAGGCACAAGCCGCCCAAGCCCTCGCACGCATTGAAATGACCACCGACATCGAGCATTGTGTGGCCGAACTATTTATTGAAGCGATCATAGAGCAGCCTGAACCTAAGATCGCCCTTTTCAATCAACTGGCCGAAATCAATCACAGTGATTGCATTTTTGCCAGCAACACCTCTTCGCTCTCCATCACCCAAATGGCCAGGTCCATTCAGCATCCCGAACGAGTGATCGGGTTACATTTTTTTAATCCGGCTACGCTGATGAAATTGGTAGAGGTCGTGACCACACCGTTTACGGCTGCCGTTGTGCAACAAAGGGCATGGCAACTGATACAAGACCTTGCAAAAACCCCCGTACTGTGCATAGACTCCCCTGGATTTATAGTCAACAGGGTTGCACGGCCTTTTTACATAGAATCCTTGCGACTGGTCGAAGAGGAAAAAGCTACGATGCCACAGATCGATCGTATTCTAGTGGCCGCCGGCTTTAAGATGGGGCCTTTTGCCTTGATGGACCTGATCGGTAACGATATCAATTATGCCGTTAGCTGCTCGGTCTATGAGCAATTAGGAAAACCGGAACGACTCAGACCTTCTTACATTCAGCAACAACTGGTGCAAACTGGCAAGTGGGGACAAAAATCAGGCGAAGGATACTATCAATACAAATCAGCCTGATGCTAAAAAATATTCTGGTTACCGGAGCAAGCGGTTTTTTGGGTTCTTACCTGCTAGTGGCCCTACGGCAACGGGGCTATCACGTCAGAGCACTGGTACGGCATCAAAAACGCCCTGCATGGATCGATCCTGATATCTTGAATGAGGTAGAATGGGTAGAGGGAGACATTCTCGATATTATCTCATTAGAAGAAGCGATGGAGGGCATGGATGCCGTCATTCATAGCGCCGCGATGGTTTCGTTCGCTCCACAAGATAGCAAGCCACTCTACCAGGTAAATACAGAAGGAACTAATAACGTGGTCAATGCCGCCCTTGAAAAGAAGATAAAACGGTTGGTGCACATTAGCTCGGTAGCAGCGCTGGGCAGGGTGGCCGGAGGTGGATGGGTAGACGAAAAAGCAAAGTGGAAAGAGGGGCCGCTGCATACCCATTACGCACGTAGTAAATTTCAAGCCGAACTGCATGCCTGGAGAGGATATAGCGAAGGGCTCGATACGGTCATTATTAACCCCAGCACGATTCTTGGCTTCGGGAACTGGGAACAAAGCAGCTGTGCCATTTTTAAACAACTTTACGACGGGTTTCGCTGGTATACCGGAGGATTGAATGGTTTTGTCGATGTGCAAGATGTAGCAAGAGCAACGTTATTATTACTAGAAAGAGCACCCGGCGGGCAACGCTATATTGTCAACGGCGATACCTGGACCTTTCAGCAATTGCAGTTTTGCATAGCCGATGGCTTTGGACGCAAACGACCTTCGATGAAAGCATCGGGCCTCTTGTTGGGGCTGGCCTGGCGGATCGAGGCCATCCGGTCTTGGCTAACGAGAAAGCGCCCGTTACTGACTCGCGAAAGCGCGAGGGTGGCCATGAGTGCCACGCGTTTTGATAATCGTAAACTGCTGAACGATTTTCCCGATTTCGCGTATACGCCACTGGAGCAGACCATCCGCGAGGCCTGTACTAAATACAGCCAGCAGGCGCGAACCAGCACTATAGTCGGCTAATAAAGGGTGTCCTTACCCAAGCAGGCCTTTTACCTTTTCCCACAGTGAGGGAATTCTTTTTACCCAGACCAATTCTCTTCTCTTCTCATTGAAATCAATGGCCGGAGTACCCCAGTAGGTCTTTTTACCTTCTATGGAACTGACCACCCCGCTCTGTCCGAACACGACCGCCCCTGCGCCAATGGTCAATGTCTTATTGACGCCCACTTGCCCCCATAAGATTACTTCGTCTTCGACAGTTACGGCGCCTGCCAAGCCAACTTGTGCTGCGATCAGACAATTTTTTCCGATCACGCAATCGTGACCGATGTGTACTTGGTTATCGATCTTTGTACCCGCACCAATGATCGTATCGGCAGTTACGCCCCTGTCGATCGTACAGCTGGCTCCGATCTCTACGCTATCGCCAATGTGTACGCGACCACAGCTTTTCATCTTGCGGTAGTGGTGAGCAAGATGTGTTTTTCGGTTATAATAGAAGGCATCGCTGCCAATGACAGTACCGGCCTGAACGATCACATCATCGCCAAGATGACAATGATCCAAGATCGTTACCTGAGGATGAATGATACAATTCTTTCCTATGGTAACATGATGACCGATGTAAGAGCCGGGCATTATCACCGTACCCTCTCCCCATTGTGCTTTCTTACTGATGGGATCGAGCGAAGGCGTAAAGGGCCTATAGGTATCGACCAACGTAAGATAAGCCGCGAAAGGATCGGCTACCACCAGCAGCGATTTACCAGCGGGCACCGGTATCTCCTTATCGATGATGATACCCATAGCGGCCGAGCGAAGGCAGGTGTCATAATATTTCGGGTGGTCCACAAAGACCAGATCGCCAGCTTGCACTTTATGAATTTCATTGATGCCTGTTGCGAATGCCTCGCTATCTCCTATGAGCGTCGCATGCAATAACACGGCTAATTCAGCAAGAGAAACAGGTTTTTCAAATTGCATCAGCTATAATTTTACACAAAGGTAGCAAGCGGCGAGGAGCTGGAATTTGTTTGCGTTTATCCACAGCCAATTTTAAAATGTTGATAAAATCAAAAGAAAAAAATTTTTTGATATATGAAATAAATACTAATATTGTGTAGGGAAATTTATTTCCCTGTACTTACTAACCCATCCATATAGGATCCCTCCGTTTTCGGAGGGATTTTTTCATTTAGTGCTGACCCCTGCTGCGAATCTGCTTTTAAAATACCTTTACGCAAAGTCTCCCGCCATGATCAAATCAATGACCGGTTTTGGAAGAGCCGAAGTACGAGCCGGCGATAAATTGCTGGCGATCGATGTAAAATCGCTCAATGGAAAACAATTCGATCTGCAATTGAAATTACCCGCACTGCTTAAACCATACGAGTTCGATATTCGTCGCTGGCTGGCATCGACACTCGAACGCGGAGCCGTTGATTGCACCATCAGCCTCAAGGAAACCGGCAGTTCACAACCCATTTCGATCAACACGCAACTGGCCAGATCGTACTATCAGCCCTTGGCAGCGCTGGCAGCCGAGCTACAGCTGGATACTGCACAATTACTATCGGCCCTACTGAAATTACCTGAGGTCATTACCCCCGGTGCCGACGCATTGACACCAGCGGAATGGGAACAATGCAAAACAGGGATCGCCCAAGCGGTGGATCAACTTAATGCTCATCGGCTGGCAGAAGGAAAAGCGCTGGAGACCGATCTGTTGGGCCGTATAGAAGCGATCGTATCATTACAAAAAGAGGTCAGCGCGCTAGAGCCGCTGCGGCGTGAAAAACTGCGCCAGGGATTACGAAAAGTTCTCAGCGAAGAGTTGGGTAACGAAGGCTACGACCCCAACCGACTGGAACAAGAGCTGATCTATTACATAGAAAAAATGGACATCAGCGAAGAACAGGTACGGCTGCTCAACCACTGTGACTACTTTATACAACAGCTGCAAGAGCCCGGAGACAGCAAGGGAAAGAAGCTATCCTTTATTTTGCAAGAGATCGGTCGTGAGATCAATACGACCGGCTCCAAGGCCAATAATGCCACCATTCAGCAGAAGGTGGTACTTATGAAAGATGAGCTCGAAAAGGCCAAGGAGCAAATTTTAAATGTAATGTAACTTTAGCCTATGCGCCATACGAGCCGCTGGCGGTTGACCGATTTTTTATGGATAAGCCTAGTTTGTGTGATCGGGGGATGTACCCCATTGTCGCTTTACGAACGGTCCATAGCGCTCCCCCAACAACAATGGAAAAGCGACTATGTGCCTGCATTTGACTTTACGATCGGCGATACCACTGCCTCTTACGATGTGGCACTGGTATTTCGACACCGCGATCGTTATCATTATAACAACATCTGGCTTCGCGTTTCAATAACGGACCCACAAGCAAAAACGTACTCGTTCGATACCGATCTACTGCTGGGCACCAACGAGAGTGGATGGCTGGGAACCGGCATGGATGACATTTACGAACACCGCATTTCGCTGCAAAAAGAATTACTGGCAAAAGGTATTTCGTTTCGCCAGGCAGGTACGTACCGATTTAGTATAGAGCAACTCATGCGCGAGGATCCGCTGGAGGAGGTCATGAACATTGGGATCCGGGTCGAAAAGAAACCCTAATATGCTTCCGCATGCCCGAACGCCTTAAAAAGAAACTGAGACGCACTACCCTGGTTTACTGGGCGCTCCTTTTATATGTGCTGGCCGCTCTGCTATGGTGGCTGATCTCACTGCAACAGCAAAATCGTCTGATCGCTCAGGAAAAAAGAGAACTGCTCGAACTGCGCGCCACCACGTTGTCTTCCTTGGCCTACCAAAGCGAACAACAGAACATCGATGACCTCTATCGGCGTAACCAAACCAAGTATATCAGCGAAGGCATCACTTTTTTGCTGGTGATTTTGATCGGGGCCGTATTTATTTTTCGCGCTGTACGAAGGCAGTTTAAAATGCAGCTGCAGCAGCAACATTTTATGATGGCCGTTACGCATGAGCTTAAAACACCGATCGCTGTAGCTAAACTCAATCTCGAAACCTTACAGAAATACCAGCTCGACCCGGATAAACAGCAAAAGCTGATCCGCACGACCCTCGATGAGACCGCCCGCCTCAACTTTTTGACCAACAATATTCTAGTCTCGGCACAGCTAGAGAATAAGGCATTTGTGTCCAGCAAAGAAGAGTTAGACCTTTCTGCCTTATTGCAAGATTGTGTAGAGGCCGTTCAAAAGCGATTTCCCGACAGGGCCCTCGATACTGCGATAGAAAAAGAGATCGATATAAGGGGCGATGCCCTATTGCTGCAGATCCTGATCAATAATTTGCTGGAAAATGCCCTTAAATACGCCCCGGGATCATCTGCTATTCGCACCACACTGCGACAGACCGAAAAGGGTATTTGGCTTTCAGTGGCCGACGCAGGACCCGGCATTCCCGACAGCGAAAAATCGAAGGTATTCGATCGCTTTTACCGGATCGGCAACGAGCAGACACGCACCACCAAGGGAACCGGGCTGGGACTCTATCTCTGCCAACGGATCGCCAAAGATCACCGGGGGCGCATCGAGATCGAAGACAATACGCCGCAAGGCACTATTTTCAATGTTATCTTTGCTGCATGAGCGAAGCGAACCGTGCCTCCATTTTACTGGTAGAAGACGAAGAGAATCTGCACGAAGCCCTCAAACTGAACTTGGAGTTAGAAGGGTACGAGGTAAGCTCTGCCTTCGATGGAGCGGCTGCGCTCAAAGCTATCGATAATGCTTATTTCGATTTGATCATTTTGGATGTAATGCTCCCCGTTATGGATGGGATACAAGTGGCCGAAACGATACGGATTCGCAATAACGAGACTCCGATCTTGATGCTGAGTGCCCGCAATAGCAGCGCCGATCGTGTGATGGGACTCAAAAAAGGGGCCGACGATTACCTTTCTAAACCATTCAATCTCGAGGAATTGTTACTCCGTGTTTCGAAACTGATCGACAAGAATCTGAAACTACAGGATAAAACAAGTCTGGGCGACCATTACCAATTTGGTCCTAATAAAATAGATTTTAAGGCGCAAGAGGCGATCGGCTATGATGGCACGACCATTCGACTGAGCAAAAAAGAGACGATGCTGCTGAAATTATTGATCGAAAATAAAAACGAGGTGGTGCCCCGCGAAAAAATATTACAAGCCGTATGGGGCTATCAGGTCTACCCGACGACGCGCACCATCGATAATTTTATTCTCAACTTTCGGAAGTACTTCGAAGAAGACACACGCAATCCCCGCTACTTTTATTCGGTTCGGGGCGTAGGCTATAAATACGCCGAATAAATTACAGATCGCCCAAACGAGGACGGATCACGATCTCTTCCACACAGGCCTGCGGCGAGAGGTGGGCAGCCTGAAAGATCATCTTGGCAATATCGGCAGGCTCCAGAATACGACCGGTGCTATTATCGAAATCACCCCAACTGTCGGTAAGCACAGCTCCCGGGTATACCCCGGTTACTTTGACTCCCGTTGGCTTTAGCTCTTCGCGCAAATTTTGTGTAAAGCCGTGCAAGGCATACTTGCTGATGCTGTACGACCCCCCTTGTGCGTAGGGCTTCAGAGAGGCAATGGAACAGATGGTAAAAATGTGGCCGGAGCCTCGTTGTATCATGTCGGGCAGCAGCGTACGAGTCAGATGATAGGCGCTATAGAGATTAACCGCCAGCTGCTGCTCAAGTTGACCTTCGGGCTCCTCGCTCAGCGAACCCGGTAAGAACTGACCGGCATTATTGATAAGGATATCGGGTTCTCCATAACTCAAACACCAGCGACCGAATTGGATAGCTTCTTGCGATATACTCAGATCGGCCGCTTGCCCGTGGATAATGGCATGGGGATAGGTCTGGGTCAAGTCCGTTACGGTTTGTTGCAAGCGAGCGGTATCTCTTGCCGTAAGTAGTAAGCGATACCCGGCTTGCGCGAATAACGAAGCGATCTCTTTACCAATACCGCGGGAGGCCCCGGTAACGATCACGGTCAACGATTGGGAAGAAGGAGAAACATCGGAAGAAGTCATACTCATCAATTAAATTGTACATTGCAAAGTTATTGACCACACACTTACAATTGTTACCCTTTGTTGGATTCACTTCGTTATCAGCACCTTTTTTTTGACCTGGATCATACCCTATGGGACTTTGAATCGAATGCACGTGCCACCTTGGCACAGCTATACGAAGAACTGAGCCTGGAGCAACTGGGAATAGTTGATTTCGATCGTTTTTACCGTCGGTACCTGGAACATAACGAAAAGCTCTGGGATCGCTACCGAAAAGGATTTATCAAACAAGAAGAGCTCCGTATCAAACGAATGCGGTTAGCCTTGCTGGATTTTGGAGTAGTGAACGAACCCATTGCAGCGGCCATGAATGTTCGCTTTTTAGATCTGCTCCCCACCCGCACCATCTTATTTCCGCACACGAGGGAGGTGCTCGACTACCTGAGGCAAAAAGGATATACGCTTCATCTGATAACCAATGGGTTTGAAAAAACCCAACACAGCAAACTGCATTACTCCGGGCTGGCTTCGTATTTTTCTGCTGTCATCACTTCTGAGGGATCCGGTAGCCTAAAGCCAAAACCGGAGATCTTTATGTACGCATTGCAACAAGCCGGCACTACCCCGGAGCACTCGATCATGATCGGTGATACGATCGAAGTGGATATAGAAGGTGCTAAAAATGCAGGGATCGATCAGATCCATGTCAATCACCTCGGGCCGGAAAAGATCGCCTTATCGGACGGAAGCTATCCCACCCATACTGTTTTCTCGCTGCAAGAGATGATGAAGATCCTATAATGAGTCAGGCAAAGAAAAAAGGTCGTATCTAGTAAAAGGATGGTAAGCACCCATTACCACGTAGCGATCTCCGTAACCCCGCCCAGCGGACGATCGCCGATCTTTACTTTAATGACGGCATCGAGCGGGAGCAGCAGATCGACCCGAGAGCCGAACTTGATGAATCCCATCTCTGCCGTTTGACTTACCTGCTGACCAGGCTGCAGATAATTGACGATACGCCTTGCGAGCGCTCCGGCGATCTGCTTGACCAGTATTTCACGACCATTTTTTTCGTATACGACCGAATGGCGCTCATTTTCGGTAGAGGATTTAGGATGCCACGCCACTAAATATTTACCGGGATGGTACTGCGAATAACGCACGGTGCCACTTACCGGATTACGGTTGACGTGTACGTTGAACGGGCTCATAACAATGGAAACCTGAATACGACGATCGGTAAAATATTCGTCGGCCTGCACTTCCTCGATCACGACCACCTCGCCATCGGCAGGAGCGATCACACTATTTTCTGACGATGTATGAACGCGGGAGGGAACGCGAAAAAAAGAAAGGATAAAGCCCCAGCATAAAAGGGACACGGACAGCAAGGCAATAAAACAGCCGGTATAGGCAGTATAGAAGAAATAATAATTAAGGGCGTTGCCAGCGGTCAAGAACAGCGTTACAAGAGCAATGGTAGGAAACCCTTCGCGGTGAATGGTCATGGATAAAAATTAGGGGCCAAAGATAGCGAATCACCGTACTGCTTAAAGAAAGAGTCTTACATAGAGCCAGATAACGGGAGTGGCCCACAGCAGCGAATCGAAGCGGTCGAGCCAACCACCATGACCAGGCAAAATGCGGCCACTATCTTTTACCCCGGCCATTCGTTTCAATTTCGATTCGAACAGGTCGCCTGCCGTTCCAAATACCGATGCCAAAAAGGCCATCATGAACCCGTCCATCCGCTGCAGGGGCATCGTTGCACCGGGCAACAGATGATCCGCTAACAAACGCGGCAATAGAGCCCCTGCTATTAGAACGGTCAACACCACGCCTCCCAGGGTTCCCTCCCAGGTTTTTTTAGGAGAAACCGAGCTCAGCGGAGTACGCCCTAAAAAAGATCCCACCAGATAAGCCATGGTATCATTGATCCACATACAAGCCAGAACAAAAAGCGCAAGCAGCGGTAACGAAGTAGCAACCGAGGCAGCTAACGGATCGTGCGTCTTTAGATCAATAAATAAAGCCCAAGACAACGACAGATATCCCAAACCAAGCAATAAATAACGAAAAGGAAAACGAAAAGTGGCGTACAAGCGCTGGTACTCGATCCAACAACCGGCATGGATTACGATCACCGCCATCAAAAAACTCCAGCCACTCCAACAGAGCGCGGTGAGCATGACGACCGCAAAAAAGAAAGCGGTGATAGCACGTTGTGTAAAAACCTTTCGGTTAAATGCCATTATTCAAGTTATGAATTATGGGCCGAAGAATCATCTTCCTTACCCTGATGTTGATCAACCTCCGTATGACGCAGCATCCAATGCAAATGCATGGTCACCAGTAGGGCGCTCACCAATCCCGAGACCATCATAGTTTGTGGTCCTACCACAGGCTCATCTTGTAATAAGACCGGATTGAAATATACCAAAACGATCAAGAGCGCATCGTAAAAGAAGTGCCCCAAAATTGCCGTCCACAAGCTGCCGCTGTACCAGTAAACCGCGCCAAGCAGGATCCCTAATACGAACCGAGGCAAAAAGCCAAAGAACTGCATGTGCATGGACGAAAATAAAAAAGCGGATAGCAAGATGGCCGGCCAAGCCTGACCGAACTGTCGAAAGAACATCCGTTGCAAGACCCCTCTAAACAACAACTCCTCGCCCACAGCGGCAAGCCCGGCAACAAAAACGATATTGAGTAAAAGATCTTTTACCGAGCGTAGACCAAGCAATGCCTTGACCGTATCGTTAGCCTCATTCTCTTTTTCTTTCATCCAGTCGGCTAGTGCAGGCGGAAATTCAACCACTCGATTCAATTCGCCCAACCACTGTACCAAAGGGAGAGAGAACAGCAGTATCGTTATACCGATCATCCAAAATCCCGGATGGACCGGTCGGGTAAGTTTAAGATAGTCGCGCGCGGGTTCGGCAGCAAACAAGCGGGCGGCTAGCCAAGAAGGCACGACAAACAATCCCAGAAACTGAGCTAACTGCATCCCTCTGATAAAAAAGCCGAGTTGAGGATTAGGCGTTTTCATTTTGCTGAGGGTAGCCAACTGATCGACCGTAATGCCTGTTATGGCCGATAAAAGAAACGTGCCCAATAAGCCAATAATAAAAAAGCTCATCAGGGAGAGCCCGAGTAATAAAAAAAGCTGTTGTCCCGTCGATCTGTCCTGATAAAACCCTTTTTTAAACACACGCCAATTTTTGAGTGTAAATTTGCCTGTCCGGAGCTTCCGGCACATTCGACAAATTTAGGTAAAACCCCAAGATGATAAAGATCGGTCCTGTAACCCTTCCGGATTTTCCACTGCTACTGGCACCGATGGAAGATGTAAGTGACCCTCCGTTTCGTGCCGTTTGTAAAGACAAGGGAGCCGATCTGATGTACACCGAGTTCATCTCTTCGGAAGGACTTATTCGAGACGCGATCAAAAGCAAGAAGAAATTAGACATCTTCGATTATGAAAGACCCGTGGGTATTCAGATCTTTGGAGGTGATGAAGAAAGCTTAGGGCTAGCGGCCAAGATCGTCGAAGTAACACAGCCGGATCTGCTCGATATCAATTTCGGCTGTCCGGTAAAGAAAGTAGCGCTCAAGGGCGCCGGCGCCGGCGTATTACGCGATGTAGACCTGATGGTAAGATTGACCAGCGCTGTCGTGCGTTCCACTTCGTTGCCGGTAACGGTAAAGACTCGCTTGGGTTGGGACGATACTAACAAGAATATCGAAGAAGTAGCCGAGCGATTGCAAGATGTCGGGATCAAGGCGCTGGCCATTCATGGAAGAACCCGCGTGCAGATGTACAAGGGCGAAGCGGACTGGACCCTGATCGGAAAGATCAAGAATAATCCACGCATCACGATCCCCATTTTTGGAAATGGAGATATAGACTCCCCCGAAAAAGCAGTGGAATATAAGAATCGCTACGACGTAGATGGCATTATGATCGGGAGAGCGGCCATCGGTTACCCGTGGATCTTTAACGAGATCAAGCATTTTATGAAAACCGGAGACCATTTACCCGCTCCTACGATCGAAGATCGACTAGCGGTTTGTCGAAAGCACTTACGGTACTCGATCGAATGGAAAAACCCGGTGGTGGGCATCAACGAAATGCGAAGACATTACGCAAATTATCTAAAGGGTCTTCCCAACATCAAAGAATACAGGAACAAACTGGTTACCTTAAAGACCGAAGAAGAGCTAAATGCCGTATTCGACGAAATGGCACGCGTTTACCAGGGATTTGCTTTCGAAAAAACGCCCATCTCGCTCATCAATTATCACGAGAAGTGTCCGATCGACTAAGGACCCTGCAGCGCACTTGTTGCTATACACTTGCTACTGTATCGCATCGATCACCACATCGCTGATCGGAGAGACCGAAGGATCGAAATAATGAGTAAGCCGGCCCTGCTCATCGATCAAATACTTGGAGAAATTCCAAGAAGGGGCTTTCGTATTCCACCCGTTTTGCGTGCTATCGGTAAGCCAGCGATACACCGGATGCTGATACGGACCGGGCAGCACCGATGCTTTTTGTGTCAACAAGAAACGAACTCCATAGTTCCGCTCACAAAAAGTAGCGATCGATGCATCATTCCCTTTTTCTTGCTCCTTAAAATCGTTGGCCGGAAAGCCAATGATCATCAAGCGACCGGTAAAACGGTCTTGCAACTCCTGCAATGCTGCGTACTGCGCCGTATAGCCACAATCGCTGGCGGTATTGACAATTAAAATTTTTTTACCCTTCAGCAAGGTCCAATCGATGGGCTCGCCGCTGATCGATGTAGCGTGCAAGTCATAGAACGAAGTGGGAGGGCTTTGCGAAGCATGACTAAGAACGATCGTGTTCTTATTCCCTAATCGAGTGCCCCACATCAGTACGGGGTAAGCCAGCTTAAGCAGGCGTTGGCGAATGGTCATAGTACCAGTAGTTTGTTGTAACCACAAGAGTCCAAGAGCGGCAAAGATCAACAGGCCGGTTAGCAGTAGTCTTCGCCGCAGTTGATCTTTTCTCATCCAATTAATTTTTTTAAGAGGGCCAATTTACCCTTGAACGGCGGGTATTTGATAGCTGGATCTATCCAACTGGGCGTTCGAAGCACACCCTTGAAATGCGAAAAGGTATCAAAGGAATGTTTACCATGATAAAATCCCGTACCACTATTGCCTCGTCCGCCAAAGGGCAAGCGATGATTGAGAAAATGAAAGCCAGAATTATTGACGCAAGCGCCGCCGGCCGGTACCTGCTCGAGCCATTTTTTTTCTTGCTGTCTGCTCTCTGTATATACATAAAACGAAAGCGGATCAGGATTTCGCTCAATAATCGCCTTTGCCTCTGCGAAATCTCCATAGGTTAGCACGGGAAGTAGCGGACCAAAGATCTCTTCTTGCATAATGGGCGCATCCAGCGAGACATCCGTGACTATCGTAGGAGCGATGTAACGAGTAGCCCTGTCGTGCTGTCCTCCGCAAATGACCTTGCCATGGGCCAAATAAGAAACCAGCCGGTCAAATTGCCGGGTATTGATGATGCGGCCGTAATGACCGCACTGCGCGGGATCGGCTGTATAAAATGTTTCGATCACGTTACGCAACGCATCTATGAAACGATCGCGAACCGTGGCATGTACCAAAATATAATCCGGAGCAATGCAGGTTTGACCGGCATTGTTCCATTTAGCTAATGCAATACGGCGAACCGCAATATCGATATTAGCATCGGCCTCCACTACACAAGGACTCTTACCACCCAATTCGAGCGTAACGGGCGTGAGTTGCTCAGCTGCCATTTTATAAACGATCTTTCCAACAGCGGTACTGCCCGTGTAAAATAAATGATCAAAGCGGAAAGATTGCATTAGTGAAGGCACTACGGTAGCTCCATCACCTTCGATGAGCCAAACATACTTACTATCGAATACCTGCTCTATGATCTTCTTCATAACAGCAGACGTAGCCGGGGTAAACTCACTGGGCTTCAACACCACGCAATTACCGGCAGCAATAGCGCCAACTAAAGGACCTAGCAATAACTCGAGCGGATAATTCCAAGGAGCTACGATCAACACCACGCCCAAGGGTTCGGGCATAATAAAGCTGGCAGAGGGCAGGTTAGCCAAATTGGTACGCACTCGCTGAGGGCGCGCCCAGCTATCCAATTTTTTGAGGGCCAGTTTACATTCCGAAACTACCAAGCCGGTCTCTGAAACCCACACCTCTTCGGGACTCTTATGCAAATCTTGATACAGCGCCTCGTTGATGGCTTGCTCATGTGCCAGCAGACTATCGTAGAGCGCACGGATCTGTTGTTTTCTAAAGTCGACCGAACGCGTGGCGCCGGATGCAAAATAATCCCTCATCTTTGTCAGCGAAGGCAAATAAGACATGGCAGAAATTTTGGACAAGTTAGTAAAACCACAGGGGATGGATGACCTACAGTTTATGAGGCAAGCACTGCGGGAGGCCCAACAAGCCATGGACGAGCAAGAGGTACCTGTGGGGGCCGTGGTGGTGATGAACGACAAGATCATTGCCCGTGGGCACAATATGACCGAACGACTGCAAGACCCGACGGCGCATGCCGAGATGATCGCGCTCACGGCTGCCTTTAATGCCCTTGGAAGCAAGTACTTACCCGAAGCTACGCTCTATGTTACCCTGGAGCCCTGTCCCATGTGTGCCGGCGCCCTCTACTGGAGCCAGATCGGGCGCATAGTCTATGGGGCCGACGATGTCAAGAACGGATATCGAAAAGTGGCGGGCGACCGCTGGCCATTTCATAAACACACACAGTTGACCAGTGGTTGCTGTGCCGAAGAGGGGGCCCGACTGATGAAGGGTTTCTTTCAACAAAAACGTTGAACGTCGCTGGTCGTAGTACCTTTGTACCATCCTTAAAAAAATCATTGATATGCCATTTACACTCGCTCCTCTTCCGTACGCACACGATGCGCTCGAACCACACATCGACACGCTTACCATGCAAATTCACCATGGTAAACATCACCAGGCTTATGTAGATAATCTCAATAAAGCCATTGCAGGCACCCCCAACGAACATCTTTCGCTCGAAGAGTTGGTCGCTAAAGCCGGCAGCATCTCTGCCGCCGTTCGCAACAATGGAGGCGGACATTGGAACCACACTTTCTTTTGGGAAAGTCTCGGTGCGCAAGCCGGAGGGGCTCCTTCCGGAAAACTGGCCGATGCCATCAACGCGGCCTTTGGATCGTTCGATAGCTTCAAAGAAAAATTTGCTACGGCCGGTATGACTCGCTTTGGAAGCGGATGGGCCTGGCTGATCGTTGCCAATGGCAAACTGGAGATCTGCTCTACCCCAAATCAAGATAATCCGCTCATGGATATCGCCGAGACCAAAGGCACGCCACTGCTCGGTGCCGATGTATGGGAACACGCCTACTACTTAAAGTATCAAAACCGCCGCGCCGATTACCTAGCCGCCTTCTGGCAAGTGGTCAATTGGAATGTAGTGTCGGCACGTTACGAAAAGGCCAGCTAACCTGCTTACTAAGGAACAGGATCATAGCCGCTGCTCCCCCAGGGATGACAGCGGCTGATTCTTTTAAGGGCCAACCAGGTTCCTTTTATAAGACCATGTCGCTGCAAGGCCGTAGCGGCATAGTGCGAGCAGGTGGGTGTATATCGGCAAGAGGGGCCCAGCCACGGAGATAAGATCCACTGGTATAGTTTGATCAATAGTAAAAAAGGAAGGATGAGCAACTGCCTTACCCATGTTGTAATCGATGTAAGCATACTATCCTCTTTGATAATGCGCGACCAATTTAGTGAGGCCTTTTTGCATCAGTGTAAATAAGTGATGATAATCCGGAAGTTCTTTTTCGGTATAGACCACAAAAATATCAATGCCCCCACCGGATAATGCCACTGCCCCTGAAACGATCTCTTGTTGTAGTCGATAACAATCGCGCAACTGTCGTTTGATCCGATTTCGATCGACGGAGCTGGGAAAATGCTTGGCCGATACCCCAACCCCCATGCGTATTCCCTGTGCGGCAGCAGGACCGTGAAAGATGCGAATACTGCCCACGCTCAATCGCTGTCCTTGGTTAAAGAGGGCATCGATCGACTTTTTGCTTTTGAGTCGCTGTGCAGCCGATAAGGTAAATCGTTTGGTCAAGGCAAGGAGTTTCTCAATAAATAAATCGTTCCACCAAGAGGCCCATAAAAAAAGCTCCGGGTTCGCCGGAGCCATAAAATTATCAAAACCTCCGACTGCTCGGAGGGAGGTCGTTATTTTAGTTTACGTTCGTCGGAGACTGTCAGCTTCTTGCGGCCTTTGGCTCGACGAGAAGCTAGTACTTTACGCCCGTTGGCAGTTTCCATGCGTTTGCGAAAACCATGTACGGTCTTGCGGCGCTTACGGTGAGGTTGAAATGTCCGTTTCATAGTATGTTCATTTTTTCACTTGAGTAGAAAAATAGACCGGGAGAACGGTCGGGTTTCCATTTTACGCCAGGTCACCACACCCGTCGTATTGTGAAAGGACCGCAAAGGTAAGGGATCGAAGGGAGAACGAAAAGAAAATTAAGATGTTGCTAACCAGTACACTAGACGACCGTTCCTGCCAGATTAACGGTATAGGCCCTTACCGGCGCCCCAAAGAACTGGGCGGCATGGGCATCAAAATCGGGAGCCGAGTCGGTAGTAAAGAACGATAGCTCTCCCTTTTGAGTACAGCGATCGCTGATCTCCGGATGACGATGCAAATAATCGGCCAGGCTGGTGGCCACGATCTCTCCTTGCGACACTAGTCGAACGTCCTTAGGCAGATATTTCTCGATCACAGGACGAAGCAATGGATAGTGGGTACAAGCGAGCAGTAATACATCGATCCCGTTTTCTTTTTGGAGTATGGCTTGTACATGCTTTTTTACAAAGTAATCGGCCCCTTCGGAAAGGTGTTCGTTATTTTCGATGAGAGGCACCCACATGGGGCATGCCTCCTGAAATACATGTATCTCAGGAAAAAATTTAGCGATCTCTATCGGATACGATTCGGAGCTTACGGTTCCCTGTGTGGCCAATACCCCCACGTTTCCTTTTTGGGTGTACTGCCCGATCACTTCGGCCGTAGGGCGAATAACGCCGAGCACCCGATTATGAGGAGCGATCTTAGGGAGGTCGTTTTGCTGAATGGTGCGAAGGGCTTTGGCAGAAGCCGTATTGCAAGCTAAAATGACCAATGGGCATCCTTGCTTAAAAAACCATTGCACACATTGCAGTGTGTATTGATAAACGGTCGCAAAGGAACGGTTCCCATAAGGATCCCGGGCACTATCCCCCAAATAGCAATAGTCATACGCAGGTAAGGCCGCTACCAGATCGCGCAACACGGTCAGTCCGCCATAACCGGAATCAAATACCCCAATGGGACCTTTGGAAGAGGGCTGCATGCTACAAATGTACTCCCGTCAAACAAAAATGCCCGATCTAAGATAGATCGGGCATCAACTTTTTTTGAAACGCTTATTTCGCGGGGGCGGGCGAAGCGGCGGTTTTTGGCAACGACAACTTGAGTTTCGCAGCAACGGCCGCTATCATATCGTCGGCATCGGGAGCCACCAAGAGGCTTTCTTTGTTGAGTACATGCGTGTACCCCTTCTCTTTCGCCACGGCTCGAATGGCATCATAGATCTTACGGTAGAGTGGCGCCAGCAATTCATTTTGCTTGGCCTCCATGGCCTGATTGACGATCTGCTGCCAATTCTGAATGGTATTGATCAGCTGGGGAAGCTCCTCTTCGAGCTGCTTTTTTACGGCAGGAGGCGGGGGCTTCAGCGTGTCTTTGTACATGCTGTCCTTATACTGATAGGTCTGTATCAGCGAAGCGTACTGAGGGTTGATCGAATCGGCCTGGTAACGAGACAGGATAGAATCGAACTTGCTGACCTCTGGCATCAAGGAGAGCACATTCTCAACACTGATATAGCCGATCTTGGTCTGTGCCGATGCGGTGCCGGCTACACCCAGCAGTCCTACAAGGGCTAAAATCACTACTACATTTTTCATGTTACGTATGTTTTTAAACAGTTGGTTGATTGGTTATTTGATCCCTAACTCGCGAAGCACATCTTCGCTTTTGTCAAGCTTGGGGTCGGCAAAGATAATGGTAATTCCTTCACTTTTGTCTAGCACAAAGTCGTAGCCCCGGGCACTGGCGATCTTCTGAACCGCACTGTATACCTTGTCTTGCACAGGTTTGACGAGCTCCTGACGCTTCTTAAAAAGATCTCCTTCGAAACCAAAGCGACGACGCTGTAAGTCCCTGAGTTCTTTTTCTTTGGCAAAGAGCTGATCTTCTCTTCTCTTTTTTAGCTCTGCGGTTAACATGACCTGCTCAGCCTCAAAATCACGGTACATCTTGTCTAGGGCCAATTGCATGCTGTCGATCTGTGACTGCCAGCCGGCCGCCATACGATCAAGTGATTGCTGAGCCGCTTTGTACTCGGGCATGCGATCTAAAATATAACGCGTATCGATAACGGCGTATTTCTGTGCCTGGGCCATAAGACCCAGCAGCATAAAACAAAGGGTGAGTACTGTATTTTTCATGTAGCGAAATTTCTATTCCGGTTCAAAGCCCAGCATAAAGGTAAAGCGAGAGATACCCTTTAGACCTGTTTGTCCGGGAACGGCGCGATCGAGTCCGAGACCATAATCAAATCCGAGCAGACCGAACATGGGCAAAAAGAAACGCATACCGGCTCCTACACTGCGACGCAGACGGAATGGATTGTAGTCTTTGTAAGTGTACCATCCATTGGCCGCTTCGAAGAACGTAAGCGCATAGATAGTACTGCTGGGATTGGTCACGAGCGGAAAGCGCGCCTCTAACTGATACTTATTAAAAATGGTAAAGAACTGACTCGCACTTTGCTGATCGGGATTTACGGTAGGATCGGAGGTCTGATACACCGGATAACCACGGTGTGCAACGATATCGAAGCCCAGTAATCCAAAGTTGTTGGTCAGACCGGCATCACCCACTTGAAAACGTTCGAACGGAGAGAAGGGAAGATTGGTATTGTAGCGACCCATAAAGCCGAACTTGGCCGCCATCTTGACCACAAACTGACGATTCTTCTCTGCGCCCAGCGGCTTTCCGATGGGAACATACCACTCGGCATTAAAGCGCCACTTGTGATACTCCGGACGACGGTAGGCATTATAGCCAGAGCCAACGTTGCTCATCAACGAATAAGGCGGCGTTAGCTGAACGCTGGCCAGAAAATTAGAACCACTGGTAGGGAATATGGGATTAAACACAGACGAGCGTTGCAACGCCAGTTTGATGCTTACATTGCTGGATGTTCCACTGGTAAAATCGCTGCTGAAGATGGGATAGTTCATCAGCTTGTACTGCGTCAGGTTAAAGGTAAATACAAGGTTAAAGTAGTCATCGGGCCACTTTAATTGTTTACCGAAAGCGACAGAGATACCACTTGTGTTAAGGTAGTTGGTATCTGAACGGGCCTTGTCTATACGGCCTGTAAATGGATCGAAAGCATTTGAGAAGCGGCTGCTATTGAATCCGAGCGTGAGTGAATTTCTTTTTTTACCGCCTAACCAGGGCTCGGTAAACGAAGCACTGTACGAGCGATAGGCCCGGCCATTGGATTGCAGGCGCACGCTTAGTTTTTGTCCGTCGCCGGTAGGCAATGGGTCCCAGGCCGATTTTTTCCAGATGTTGCGAACCGAAAAATTATTGAAGGTAACGCCCATGGTACCGGTCAGACCGATACCCCCACCCCAACCGGCAGAGAGCTCAAGCTGGTCAGCGGATTTTTCTTCGAGTTGCCAATTGATATCTACGGTACCGTCCTCTGGATTGGGCACAACACCGGGGTTGATCTTTTCTTGATTGAAGAATTGAAGGTTACCCAGTTCGCGTTGAGAACGGATCAGTTGTGAACGACTAAAGAGTTCGCCCGGCACCGTACGTAACTCACGGCGAACCACATAGTCCTTGGTCTTTTCGTTACCGGCGATCGTTACGTTCTTGATGCGCGCCTGCGGACCTTCCATAATACGGATCTCGTAATCGATGGTATCGTTGTAAACCGCTACCTCGATAGGCTCGGCCCTAAAGAAAAGGTAACCATCGTCCATGTAATAGCCGCTAATGTCGCCGCCTTCTTGACTGCCTTCTTTACCCAAGCGCTTGTTGAGCAGGCCCACATTGTAGATATCCCCTTTGTTGATCCCCAACAGAACATTTAGGATCGAGTCGGAGTATTTTGAATTTCCTTTCCAAACGATATCCCCAAAATAATAGCGATTGCCTTCGGTAACCTTGATATCGACGTTGAGGTTTCCTTTGGCCGTCATGTATTGCGTATCGGCCACGATCTGGGCATCGCGATAACCATTGGCATTATAAAAATTGAGGACCTTCTCTTTATCCTCGTCGTATTTTTTTTCGTCGAACTTGGCAGAACTCAGCAACTTGAATCTAAAATACGGATCGAGCACCCGCTTTGTTTTGGAGATCGATAAAAAGCCCCACTCTTTTACATATTGGTCGAACGAAAGAGGTTGACGGGCCCCATAAGGACTCTGCACATTATCGGGGTTGAGCGTAATGCGGGTCATTTCTTTTGTACCCTTGAGCTGCTTTTTGAGTTTGAGATTGTCAAGTGCGGCGTTGCCATAAAAATTGACATCTCCGATCAACACCTTAGAACCCTTCTCTACCCGAATCAACAGAAAATTAGAATTGGCAAAGGCCGGATCGGGTTTTTCTTCGATAAATACCTTTACGTTACGAAACCCTTTTTCGCCATAATGCTTGGTGATCTTCTCGACAATCTCGCGACGGGTATTTTCGGTGATGATGGTTTGTTTAGATAGAGAGAGCTTGGTAAGAATATCCTCTTCTTCTGCTTTACGGATACCGGTGAATTTATAATTGCCCAGGCGGGGACGCTCCTGCACGTTGATCTCGACCCACACCTTATCGTCTTCGATACGAGTGACCAGTACCTGCGCACCGGAAAAAAGTTTTTGTCTCCACAGATTATTGATGGCCTTTCCAAAGATCTCGGCACCGGGATGTACGAACTTGTCTCCGGGTTGTAAGTTGGCGATCGAAAGCACAATGGCCGTATCGAGGTACCGAATACCGGTGATCTTGACATCGGCTATTACATACTCCTTAACGATACGGGCATTTTGCCACTCGATCAACTTCGGATCTACCGAAGTAGGGCGGGTAGTATCAGGCACTTCTTGCGCCTGCAATGGATGCACAAGAGTCACCAACGCCGAAGAAAGGCAAAAGAGGAATAAAAATATTTTACGCAATTAGTTATTTTTCAACTTGTTATTGAAATCGTGGCCAAAACAACGGTTGGCAAATTAAGTGTAAAAATCGAAAGTCTTTGTTAAAGCTGTTCGCTGATCTTTCCGAAGCGTCTTTCTCTATGCTGGTAGTCGATCAAAGCCTCGTATAAATTGTCTTTTCTAAAGTCGGGCCACCGCACCGGTGTAAAGTAGAGCTCGGCATAAGCCAGCTGGTAGAGCAAGAAGTTGCTGATCCGATATTCGCCGCTGGTTCTGATCATGAGCTCAGGATCTGGAAACTTACTGGTAGTCAAATAGTTCTGTAAAGTATCTTGGTTGATATTGTCGATGGAGAGGCGGCCCTTTTTAACCTCATAGGCAATGTTCTTTACCGCATGCAGCAGTTCCCAGCGACCACTGTAACTGAGGGCCATAATCAGGTTCAAGCCCGTATTCTTGCTGGTCATTTCGAGGGCTTCTTCGAGTTCTTTTCGGGCATACTCGGGGAGCATATTCATATCGCCGATCACATGCAGGCGAATATTGTTCTTATCGAGACTCTCCACCTCTTTTCGGATGGTACCGACCAAAAGCTCCATAAGACCTATGACCTCGTATTCGGGGCGATCCCAGTTCTCGGTAGAAAAAGCGTAAAGGGTAAGATACTCTATTCCAAGCTCGGCGCAACCTTCTACGATATTACGCACGCTCTCCACCCCATGAAAATGACCGAATAACCGATCCTCTCCTTTTTCTTTGGCCCATCTTCCGTTACCATCCATAATGATGGCGATATGGCGCGGCAATCGGTCTTTGTCTATCTGCTCAAGCAAAGCCTGCATAAGAGGATTCAGATTTAATAAGGATGCAAATTTACCCGTATTTTTCGTTAATCGGCGGTAGGGCAATGGTACGTAGAAAGATTGAAACTAAGGGTCAGCAATGCGGTGACGAACTGGTCTTTTTGACGACTTCCGTTACCTCGTTCGCGACCGGGTAACCCAATCGGTGTTATACCCAGTTCTCCCGAGCGATCGCTAAGGACCTGCGATATGGAAATGCCTCCGGGGGGTTTGGGAAAAGCTGCAGGATCCACGTAAGTCGAACTTACATCATCCAAATAATCGGTATTGGTAAAGCGATGCAGCAGTTCGAAGGAAATGTTCATCCTTCCTCCATACAACGCATACTTGATACCACCCCCAAAGGGAATACTAAGAGCGGTAGGACCGTACATTTTTCGATCGGGATACAGCGTGCTGTTCTGCCCCTCCGTTCCTATGGGTAGCTCCCGAAAATAATAGCGTTCGCCTTTCCAATCGGTATAGGGATTGTAACCGAACACCCCGACTCCCAAGGTAATGTAGGGGGTAAACGAGGCCCCTGGATCGCCTGGAACAAACCTGAAAAAATTAAAATCGCCCTGCAGCGCTACTTCCCATACGGCCGAGGTAAATCCCAGATTACGCTTTTGCATGACCTCGTTTTGAACATTCAGGCTATCGGCAAATCCCAATTGCGCATACGTAAGGGAGGCGCGGGCGGCAATGTACTGACCCAGATTTTTTCTAAAGAACAAGGTAGCGGCCTGGCCAGGACGATTCAGTTTAGTGGTAGCATTCAAGTCGCCAAAATAATGGGCAGCACCCAGCCCAATACCGATCTCGGCAGAGGGCTGCTCTCCGTATTGTGCCTGCAAGGGTTGCCCCAGCAACAAAAGAATCATCACGCAAGCTCCCACACGAAAAATGATTGACATATAAATTGATTAGCTATCAAACGAAAAAAAGGGACAAATCGTATGCGGTCAATTGCGCTTATCGAGCCCCCAGGTCAGCTTATTGTGAAGGGTTTGTAAAAAATTATTTTCGCTAAGGCGAATCAGGCTCACCGAAAATTCCTGTTTGCGAACGGCCAGCTGTACATCTTTGTGCACGATCTCACGCCTTGCATCGAGTGCACAGATAACTTGGTCGCTGCGACTTTCGATGGCAAAGGAGATCACATGATCGTCGGGCACCACAATAGGCCTTGCATTCAGATTATGCGGAGCCACCGGCGTAATCACAAAACAATTAGCATCCGGAAATACGATGGGACCATTGCAACTAAGCGAATACCCTGTAGATCCGGTAGGCGTGGCCACGATCAGGCCATCGGCCCAATACGTATTGAGAAACTCACCGTTCAGGTACGTGTGTATCTTGATCATAGAGGTCACATCACGCTTATGGATCGAGAACTCATTCAACCCATAGGGCACGTCCCCAAAAAGAGGGATCGTAGAATCGAGATGGATCAGGGAACGCTTGTCCTCGATGTAGGTACGATCCGCCATGGCCTTTACCGCCATATCGATCTGTTCCTTGCCAATACTGGCCAAGAAACCCAAGCGCCCGAAATTGATGCCCATCACGGCGATCTTTTTGTTTTGGATCAGGGTGATGGTATCGAGCAAGGTGCCATCTCCGCCCAAACTCACGATCACCTCGATACCATCGGTCAGTTCGCTGGCATGCAAGAAGGTCGAGACCCGTTCGGGCAGCTGGATCTTTTCGTTGATCTGCAGGAAAAAGGGGGCATAGATGACCGGCTCGATCTGACGAAGACGAAGGGCTTCGAAAAAAAGTTGTAGGGGTAATTGCTTATCCTCCTCAAAAACACGGCTGTAAATGGCGACCCTCATTATCAAAAACTGATATTGCGGTGCAAAAATAGCCCGTTTTGGCCTAATTGATTAAAGCTATACTCGAAGCGGAAGGTGATATCGTAGAGCGATAACAAGTCAATGCCAATACCTGCTGCATGCAAGGGCTTGTTGTTTAGCTGATTGAGGCCTGGCTGCGGGTTATGTACATACCCGCTATTGGCAAAGACCCGGGCAAAGATCCGGATCGGTACGTTCGTCAACCCTTTTTTTCTACGAATGACCTCCGGCACCGGTAAACGAACTTCGGCCAGCTCGCGCGTAAGCGAAGCCCGCAGATACCCACCGGCCACGCCATCGATCACATAGTACTCGTAGCCCCTTAAAAAAATATCTCCATATCCTAAAAAGCGACGATTGAAAAAAGGCTGGGTAAATGGCAGCTTGATGCCCGCATATGCCTGCATCGATAAGAAGTAATCGGCCCCTATCGGCCAACTTCGAAAGGCCTCCCCGTGCAACTGCCATACCCGCGTCTCCTTGTTCCATCCGCCTTTGGTGAATCGTATTCGATACGCCTGCCCTGTCAAAGGATAAGGAATGTAATCGACCTTTTGATAAGAGAATCGATACGAGAACTCCGGAAATCGAACGCGGGTTAACCCCCCGAAGAAATAATCGGGATTCATTTGCACGATGGTATCCAAGACCTGCTCTGTAAAATAAGTAAGCCCGAATTGGTGGCGGGCAAATAATTTTTTACGATACGTGAGCTCTCCCCCAAAGCTCGAGAACTGTCTGGCAAATTGATTGTCACTGCGCCAGAACATTTGCTTGTCATCGATCGTGTTATAATTGATCTCTTTGGCCTTTGCCGTATTCATGAACAAGCGGTAACCCCAGCGAAGTTGTTTATCGAAATAAGGTCTCTCATAACTAAGGGAGGCTTGCTGTGTATAGCCGGTAAACAACCATACTCTGATGCGATCGTTGCGACCCGTTACATTATTGTACAATAATTTGGTGCCATAATTGACCCTTTTTAAACTGGCCTTTTGATCGATCAACCACTGATTGAAATTTCGGTCTATGAGTTTGAAATAAGGAAAGGGGAAAATATACCAGCGCTCCACCACCTGCACTACCACCTCTACACAATTACCATCGAATTGCCCCGCTGAAACTTTTACGGAATGAAACAAGGTCGTATTCATCAATTGTTGCTGCGCGGTCTCGAACAGATCGGCCAATTCTTGTAACCCGTACGATTGCCCGGGACTGAAAGGGACCTCTCGGGTAATGATGTTAGGTCTGGTCTTTTTATTACCGACCACTGTAATGGAGGCCACCAATAGTTTAGCCCCGGCGGGGACCATCACCATCTCTGCCCCTTGCAAGGAACGCGTGTTCCGTTGAGCCGTATCGCGCAATATGGGCAGCAACCCCTGCTCAACAGTGGGCACATCTTGTTGGGCGTTGACGCTACAGACAACACCGGCCCAGCAGACCAATAAGAGCAAAGAAGAGCAGGGGCATCTCACAGTACGGACAAAGTTCAGCATTCCGGCGAAAGATCGGGTAATTGAATCGAATTAGCCGGTCAGATCTTTAAATAATGCATCAGATGATCGTAATGGCTGCGCAGTTGATTGGCATACTGCTCTTCGCCGGCATAAAAACAAACCTTGTAATCGTAGCGTTGAAAAGTGGCCACAATATCGGATACCTCGGGTTTGTTGACCCGAAGGGTAATTTGGGTGATACCCGTTTGTGGGTCGTTAACGGTGTTGAGCTGGGTTACCTGCGCATCGTTGGTCTCTACCAGTTTGCTGATCTCGCCAAAGGAATATTGGTTCGACTCCCGTTCGAGCACCAGCAGCGCACCGCCCTCGTGCAAACCCAGAAAGCGTGCCAGCTGTTGTACCAGCGCGGGCAGGGTGAGTAACGCCGTTATCTCTCTGTCTTCTCCCAGCACCGGTACCACCGATAGTTGTTGCTCCGTCATCAGCGTGAGCGCCTGTAAAAAATGATGGTCTCCACTCACGGAAGGCGCCATAAGCAAGGGTAGCAGTCCGTGCAAACTTTCGTTGGGCTGCGCATGTTCCAGCAGCTCCTCTTCGCTCAGCAGCCCGACATAAACGCCCGAATCTACCACCGGAAGCTGCTCGCAGTGATGATCTTGCATCAGCTGCAAGGCATCTGCTACCGTGTCTCCCGACTGCAGCCAGGGAAGTGAAGAAGATGGAATATCTCGTACCAGCATGTAGATCGTTTATCGATGAGGATTACTTGTTACAGCATGAATAGGTAACAATAACCCCTTAGGTCGTTTTTAGTTTTGTCAAAAACGTGAGTAAGATCTTATTGAACTCCCCGGGCACTTCCATCATAGGGGCATGCCCGCATTTGTCGATAAAATGAAGCTCGCTGTTCGGGATCAGTTTATTGAATTCCTGCCCCACGAATGGCGGTGTGATCGTGTCGTTATTGCCCCAAATGAGTAGGGTGGGCACCAGAATTTTATTGAGCTCCTCGCCGAGATTATTGCGAATGGCACTCTTGGCCAGGGCAATGATCTTGATCACCTTTAATCGGTTGTTGGTGATACTGTACACCTCGTCGACCAGCTCTTTGGTAGCCACGGCCGGATCGTAAAAAGTAAGTGCGGTCTTGTTTTTAATATACTCGTAGTCGCCACGGCGCGGATAACTATCGCCCATTCCGTTTTCAAAGAGACCGGAGCTGCCGGTCAAGATCAGCGAGCGAATACGCTCGGGATGCTTGAGCGTATATACCAGGGCCACATGACCTCCCAAAGAATTACCCAACAAGTGCACCCCGTTTAGATCGAGAGATTCCAAAAACCGATGCACATATTTCGCAAGGCCTCCAACCGACGTATGCAGAATATCCATGTCGAGCAGCGGCAGCAAGGGAACAATAACGCGATTATGAGAACGAAAATGCTCTATGAGATCCGAAAAGTTGCTCAACGCCCCAAAGAGTCCGTGCAATAATATCAAGGGCTCGCCGGTACCTTCCTCTACGTAGCGGAATTTATCTTTTTCTTTGATCTCATACTTCATAGGCGGGATGGAAGGCTTATTCCTTTGCTAAAATAGTCGATTTAACCCAATCGACGACTGTTTAGCGCCGATACGACATTAAGGTTAGATAATCATTGTCAGCGTTGAGGAAGTTGAGCGCGCACATCGGCAAAGAATTGTTGTAAGGCAGCGAACATATCCTTAAACAACGGAAATAAGATGGCCATCTTCTCGATGGTCCAGGGGCCGAGCCGTAATAATGCGTCGGCGATGACTGAATCTTGTATGTTCTTTTTGCTCAAAAGACCCATGGAAGATAGATAGAACAACACCACACTGTAAGAGAGCAGAAAAAGAGCTGCATAGAGAAGTATGCCCCCCAACTTATTGGCCCATCCCAGTGTAACTACTTTAACGGCCTCTTCGATGGCATTGGCCCCTAACCGAATGAGCAAGACCACGGCTATAAAAACGATCAGAAAAGAAAGCAAGGGAATCCAGCCACTGGCAAGTGCCGTGTGCTGACGCATGTAGGCTGAGGCCACCACCGATAATTTAACGGCCGCAGCCAGGCCGACCAGTATGGCAACAAAAGAGAATACGCCCACGATCAGTCCACGCTTGTACCCTTTGATCACTGCCAGCAACAAGAGGCCTGCTCCAACAAGATCGATCAGCATAGTAGGTAAACTCGATTTTAAGACGCGGCCAACAATTCTTTGATAAGGGCCGCCATGGTTTTTCCGTCGGCCTTGCCGGCTAACTCTTTATTGGCCGCGCCCATCACTTTCCCCATATCGGCAGCAGAAGAAGCTCCTACACGGGCCACAATAGCGGCCAGCGTAGAACGCAAGGTGGCCTCATCCATCTGTTTGGGCAGAAACTTCTCGATAACGGCGATCTCCTCTATCTCTTTTTGAGCCAGTTCGGGGCGTGATTGTTGCTGAAAGATCTCCAATGAGTCCTTTCGTTGCTTGACCATTTTTTGCAGTAGTTTGATCTCGGCCTCTTCGCTCAGTTCGCCGGTGGCACCCTCGGCCGTTTTAGCCAACAAAATAGCCGCCTTGATAGCGCGCAGACTTCGAAGAGCCGCTTCGTCTTTTACCAACATGGCCGCCTTGAGATCGGTCATGATCTTTTGTTCTAGTGACTGCATCTTTATTGTGCTTTATTTTCTTTCATTTGCTTTTCGCGAAATCGAGTATAAAAGTCACGAGCAAATTGCTTCATCTCATCGACCTGATCGTTGTACTGCGTAGCTCGCCCATAGGTATCGGCCATGGTCATAAGCGTTTGGTAAAAAAAATCGGCCATCTCATCGACCATCATGTCTTGCGTCCACAGGTCGATCCGCAACGCGGCCTTTTCGGCAGCATCCCAAAAAGCGATCATCATGGCCTTAGCCGCCTGTTTTTTGTCGGCTCCAGTGTCGGAAGCGCTCCAATGGATGGCAGCAGGAATTTTCTTTTCGTCGGTCTGAACGTCTATGGTGATGGTAGATAGGGTCATGGATTACATTAAGTGTTGCAAAGATAGGCAAGGGTACTCAAGCAGCGTGGTCCGATGGTTCCGATACCAGCTCCAGTAATTTTGTATGTAGCCTTGCTGTCTCTTCGGGGATGTCTATGGCCGAACGGCATTGTTGACCGTATCGTATCAACTGTAAACGCAGCGATTCGTCTTTATAGATCTGCATCATGATAGTCGCCAGTGACTCTTTGGAAGGGTCAGCAGCGAACAATACCGATCCGTTGGCAATTGACGATAAATGGCTATCGGGCAGCGCCAACAAGGGGATACCCGAATGCCAGGCCTGCACCACGGGCAGCAAGGCCGATCCGGGTGGCCCTGGTGCCACGAGTGCATAAGCTGCGCCCGCCAGTTGTGCCACTTGTGAGGGTTCGATCGAACCGGTCATCACCAACGCGCTTCGATATTTATATTGATCTATCTTTTTGGCCAGCGAACGATAATGATCGGCGATCGAGAACGGAAGTACTAGTCGCAATCCACTTTGCTGCCGATGTTTGAAGATCGAGAAAGCTTGTAATAGCAAGATCAATTGCGACTCCGAGGGTAACGGGCCGGCCATCATAAAGAATTCCCTGCCAAACGTCCACTGCTCTTTGACACCATGCTTTTGTTCGGGCCCCAGTAAGGTGTAGGCATCAGGGGCAAAGGGTGTAAAGAAAGTTTCGACCCCCCTTGCCTCAAGACCGCCACCTGCCGAGACCCGGGCCCGCTTCCATCGAGTAAGGCCGCGCTGCGCTGGGTGGGTGGTAACAACAAGCTCGGGTCGAAAGGAGAACAACTTTTTGTAGCGTAAGGCATCGGACCAAAAAGGAAACAGCGGATAGCGATGTGGCACAGTATCTACCCGCACCTGTCCGAGCGGAAGCGATGCTGTATGTTCAGCACGGGGGGATTCACTCAACACCAGGTATCGGTCTTCGGGGTAGAAGGCGGCTAACTGCCGGACCCAAGACAACGCAATGGCAGCCATGCCATTGGTAACCGGATCGTCGATAACGAAAGCCACGCGCATAGAGCGCAAAGGTAGGGTGCGTGGCCGCCTATTGTCCACTCATGTGGTCTTTCTTACCTTTGTAAGCTATGGATACCCGTAAAATGGAGTACAACACCACCCGCAATCATCTTATTATGCGGGAATATGGTCGGCATGTGCAACGCATGATCGAACACGTGCAGCAGATCGAAGATCCCGAAAGACGGCAGCGCAATGCACAAGCCGCCATCGAATTGATGGGATTTTTGAATCCGCAACTCAAGAACATGGAGGACTTCAGACATAAACTGTGGGATCACCTTTTCTTGATCTCCGATTTTAACCTCGATGTGGAATCGCCCTATCCCATTCCTACCCGCGAGACGCTCAAGGCAAAACCTAAGCCCCTTTCTTATCCTAAACGCCATCCTCGCTATTCGCACCTGGGCAAAAATCTTGAACTCGTCATTCAGAAGGCGCTTCACGAAGAACAACCCGAGAAAAAGCTGGGATTTGCCAATGCGATCGCTTACTACATGAAGCTGGCCTATAACAATTGGCACAAAGAACTCGTTTACGACGATGCCATTCAAAGTGAGTTGAACACCATCACCGATGGACAACTGACCTTTACCAATACCCCTTACATCAAAGCCTACCGTCCGCAACAAGAAGGACGTGATATGGGAAGAGGCGGATACGGAAAGGGGCGCGGCAAGTATCGCCCCGCCAACGGGCGCAGAGACAATCGCCCCGGAGGCAACTTCAAGAAAAAACGCTACTGATCTTCTTCGAACGAAGATCTCTCTATGCCGCCACTGCCACATAAGCTCATTATCATTGCCGCTCCCTCCGGTGCCGGCAAAACATCGATCGTTAAGCACTTGCTGGCTGCGCTTCCTCATCAACTGGGATTCTCGGTGTCTTGTGCCACCCGGGCCCCGCGCGCCCAGGAAACCCACGGCACTGACTACTATTTTATTTCGGCCAACGAATTTACCGGGCGCATAGCCGCCGGAGAATTTGCCGAATGGGAGATGGTATACGAAGGGAAATACTATGGCACGCTGCGCAGTGAACTGGAACGGATCTGGGGTCTGCAGCAAATACCCTTACTGGACATCGATGTAAAGGGAGGGCTGCGCATCAAAGAACAATATCCGCAAAGTCTCTCCATTTTTATTGAACCTCCCTCACTAGACATCTTACGCGAGCGCCTGGCCGCGCGGGGAACCGAGACCGATGCCACGTTGCAAATGCGACTTGCAAAGGCCAGCGAAGAATGCAGTTACCGCGATCGGTTCGATCATATTATCATCAACGATCAACTCGACGAAGCCTGTGCCGAAGTGTTGCAACTGGTTCGAGATTATTTATCGCGTTAACGGGTGGAAGGCGTATCGGTCATATGGTTTTTGATCACCCTGTCGCTGATGGGATTTTTTGCAAGCATCGAAATTGCCTTTTATGGTGCCGACAAAAAAGAGCTTGCACTCCAGAAAAAAAAACACCCCGATGCCTACCGAATAGTCAACCGCTTTTATGAACGACCGGATCGTTTTTTGGCTACCATGCTTCTGGGGAGCAGCCTATTACTGGTAGTGGTAGGTTTACAAGTGAGCAGCGCTGTACAACTGATCTGGAGTTACT